>CAVCHK010000076.1:0-11931 GCA_963601985.1 Paludibacteraceae bacterium | reverse complement strand
TTTCAATCCTTTCCACAATTCCTATTTTACATTTTCTTCTATACCTATTCTTGTCGCCTATTCCCTTCATTTTGAACTAGTAAGAATTCCTTACTAGTTAAATTCTAACTCATAACTATCATATTTTTTAAATATTCTTTCATAATTCAATTACCATTGAATATGATTCCTTCTAATATTGATAATGACTCATAATATCACCAAATTTCAAAATTTTATAACCTATAGTCTCAACAATACAAGCAAGATTCCCATTACTATATAAAATAATACTTTTCTCACCAATAAAAGGAAAATCATTTATATCATAATTACTAATAGTAGCCATCTCTTTCCCATCAAGAACTAATTTTATAAGATTATCATTATCATCACAAAAAGGCCATTTTTCCATAACAATTACCCCTATTCTATATCATAAACATATTATTTTAACAAAAATAAACATACACTTTCAATATGCTTAGTATTAGGAAAATTATCAAACAAAGTAATTTTATCCAAAGCATACTTATCCATCAGCATATCAATATCTCTAGCTAGTGTAATAGCACTGCATGATACATATACAATCCTCTTAGCTCCACTATTAAGTAAATTAGAAATAGTTTTCTTATCAAGTCCCCCTCTAGGAGGATCAACCACTATAACATCATAATTATAAGTAGAAATACTATTAGCATTAACCATATCAAAACTAATATTTTTAATATTATTAATCTTCTTATTAATATTAGCTCCCTTAATAGCGGATTCATTAATTTCAATGCCATAAACACTATCAAAATTATCCGCTAAATATATACCAATAGTACCAGCTCCACAATATAAATCCAAAAGATTCTTCCCCTTACCACAATACTCTTTAACCTTATCATATAACTTACTAATCATACAAGTATTAACCTGAAAAAAAGAATTAGGATATATAGCATACTTAAACCCATCAACAACTATATTAATATACTCCTTACCATATATAACATTACCATTAAATACAATACTACTAACAATACCATCTAACCTACTAATAATATCCCTATTAATATTATCACCATTAATAATAACCATTATCTCATCAGTACCACAAATAACAATATCAAAAATACCATGTAAATCACAATCATTAAGAATTCCAATAACCCTATTAATATTATCATTAACAAGTAAACACCTATCAATAGAAATATAATTATTACTATTCTCCTCTATCAAACATAACTTATTACTATTAACCCTTAAAGAAATCTTATTACGATAACCAAATATATCATCACTACAAACAATACTAGGATCAATAACTAAACCAGCATACCTTTTCATAATATCAATAACCATATTCTTCTTATATATAAGACTAGCACTATAATTCAAATACCCAAAATCACATCCCCCACACTTATCACTATAAGGACATCTATTTTCTATTCTATCACTACTCTTCTCAATATAAGAAATAACCTTAGCAGTATTAAAACACTTCTTTTCACATATAAGCTTAATATCAACAACCTCACCTAAAAGAGCATTACTTATAAAAGTTACTTTATTATTAACTTTAGTTATACCTCTTAAATCATGAGATAACTTATCAACTTTTACAATCATTTCACATCACATAAAATATTATAACAAAAAAAAGAAAAGAAGTCTATAACTTCATAAGTTCACTAATAATATCCTCTACCGTAACAATACCAAGAAAATTATTACTCTTATCAGTAACTAAAGCCATATGTGCTCTAGCCTTATTAAGAAGTTCAAGACAAGAAGCCAAATTAGTATTTTTACTAATACATATAGGTTCCATCATAGACCTCTTAATACTAATAGTACCATTATCAAGAATCTCATCAAGTAAATCAACTTCATACAAAATACCAACTGCTTTACCATCTTTATTAATAATAGGAATCCTATCATGATTATCCCTAAATATACACTTCTTAACCTTATAAGAAGAATCCGTATCATATAAATAAGAAACATCACTCTTATCAACCATAACATTACTTACCTTAAGTTTCTTAAGTAAAACAGCCTTTTGAATAAACACGCTTTCCTTTTCATCCACTACCCCTTCACCCTCAATTGTTTTAACAATCAAAACAAGTTCATCTTTTGTAGCGGTAACCTTATGATCATTCTTAACTCTATTCTCAAACCTACTAATAATCCTATTAAAAGGAATAAAAATAACAAATAAATACTTAAGTATATAACAGTACTCCATAGCAAAATTCTCAGAATACTCTCTAGCAAGTATTTTAGGAATAATTTCAGTAAATAACAAAATAAACAAAGTAAGCACCAAAGTAACAATCCAAATATACTCATCCCCTATTAAATTAGAAAAATAAATAGTAGTAATTGAAGATACCGAAACACTAATAACACAATTAATAACTAATATAACAGTAACAACTTCAGAATACCTCTGATATAAGTCATATACCACTTTAGCCCTCTTATTACCATTATCCATAAGTTTCTTAATTCTAATAATATTAAGAGAAGAAAAAGAAACCTCAACCACAGAACAAACCGCTAATAAAAATAAAAGTATTGCTATCACAAATATCATCTCATTACAACTCCCTCTTTATTAAAAGAAAAATCTTCTCCATTATATAAACCAATCTTCTTATTCTCAAAACTACTATAAATATCACTATAAGACACGCAAGCAAACTCCCTCTTAGAATAATTATAAAAATAATACTTATCATCATAACTAATAACAATAAAATGCTCTCTATTACCATCAAAAACATAAAAATTATTAATTCTAATATCATAATTAGGACAATACTTATCAAATATATACCTATATATACATCCAAGTTCATAACTACCAATCATAGAAATATCAATAATTTTCTCTGTCAAAGAAAGAATCTTATATACAATATCTATATCAGTATAATTAATCTTACAAAGTACCTTATCAATATAATAATCACTATAATGAGAAGTAATATAACCAATCTTTTTATCAATTACCTCATCACTATTATAACTATCAAAATAATGCGTAATAAAATTACCCTGAATATAACTAATATCATTAAATAAATCAGCAATAATATAATTATCCTGAATACAAATTTTATTAGCAATATTACCCTTAATAGAACTACTTACAAGTTCACTCTTAATACCAATTCTACTACACAAATACATAAATAACTTACCAGTAGAACTACTACTACATCTTCTTCTTTCTAAAGAACCCCATATATTATTAATAGTACTAATCATCGCAAAAGAAACCGTATCATTCTTACTATCTATAGTATTAATATCCAAAGACATCATCTTACCAAGCTTAATATAAATATACCTAACCATCTCTATATCAGTAATAGAAGAAGGCATCATATCAATAATACTATCTATATACCCCTCACTCCTCTTAAAAGTATCATATGAAACATATATAAAGCCACTCTTATCACCAATAAGATCAGCATACATATAATCCTGTCCATGTAAAAGAAAATAATCAATAACCTTAATATCCACCTTATCAATAGACAAATTAATATACTTAGTATCACTACTAATCTTATCAATATCTTCTATAAACCTAATGTTAACAATAACACTACCATTCATATTATCACCACTATAATTGTACTATAAAAAAAGAAAAAAATAAAGAAAATAAACTCTAGGTTTACTCTCTTTTAACATTAATCCTTCTTAATAGCACTACCAACCTTAATAAGACCACTAAAAGCCTTATTCATAAGTTCATTCTGACTACTACCACTTTCTTCTATCCATACCCTAAAAGTACAAGTATAACTCTTAGAAACATCAAAAGTACTATCAGTAGTACTCATACTACCAAGTAATAAAACATCATTACTTATAACATCACTAGTAAAATCACTACCACTACCACTACTCAAAGTAGTATTACTACTGCCATTATTACAAGTAAGCTTATACTTAAAATCACTAATCTTAAGAGCATCATCAATCTTAATATCAGACAAACTAACATTAACCAAGACATCATAACCACTCAAAAGATTACTATTAGGAAGTATAGTAAAAACACTCTTACTAGCATAACTATCCACATCACTAGAAGCAATAGGAACCCCTGTCTTAATATTCATATACTCACTTTGATTAAAAACAACAGTCAAATTAGTATCAAGATCAGAAGTAGTAACATTAAAATTAGTACCACCACTACTAGTATAATAAGCATAAGAACTACCCCACATCAAAGAAACCATAAGCACTGAAGCAATTACTAACACAAAAATAAGTTTTCTAAATTTCATATTAATAGTCACCTCTTTATCTTACACTAATCTATTATAATAATACCATATTTTAAATCTAATATCAAGGTAATTTTACATTTCTAAATTATGATATACAGCCTGTACATCATCCAAGTCATTTAAAGCATCAATAAGAGCACATACCTTTTCCCCATCTTCATCACCAAGAGCAATATAATTCCTAGCGGTAAAAGTAACCTCACTAACTAAAAACTTATCATACTCCATCTTAGTAAGTTCATCCTTAACCAAAATAAACATATTAGGATCAGTATAAATAACATAACTATCATCTTCTGAAACAAAGTCAAGAATATCTAAATTAAGAGCATCTTCCATAATCTTATTCTCATCATAAATATTCTCTAAAACAATAACACCTTTTCTCTCAAACAAATAACTAACAGAACCATCAGTACCAAGATTACCACCCCTTTTAGTAAGTGTACTCCTAACAAATCCCGCAGTTCTATTTTTATTATCCGTAAGACAATCAATCATAATAGCAATACCATATGGACCATATCCCTCATACCTAATACTCTCATAATTTTCTCCTTCACCCCTATTTTTAGCCTTATTAATAGCAGATTCAATATTAGCTTTAGGCATATTCTCCCCTTTAGCCTTTTCAATAACCATTCTAAGAGAAGGATTATTCTCAGGATTAGGATCCCCCCCTTTAGCGGCTACATAAAGTTCCTTAGCAAGTTTCTGAAAAACCTTACTCCTTTCACTATCAATTGCCCCTTTTTTTCTCTTAATCGTAGACCATTTACTATGACCTGACATACATATCCCTCCTATATAAATTACTAATATATAATACTATCAAAATTACCTTAAGTCAAGTAAATACTAACCCAAATACCTAAGAAGTGCAGGAGAAAGTATCATAAGTAATATAAGTGGAATAAAGAAAAGCACTGATATAACACTAATCTTAGTAGGAATCTTAGCTATCTTAGACTTAACTTCCATTATCCTCTTCTCTCTTAGATAATCCACCTGATTATATAACGTATCAATAATATTACTACCATAAATATTAGTTTGAGTAAGAGCAATAATAATATTATTAATACTGTCCGAAGGAATATACTTCTGCATATCCGCTAAACTCTCATTAAGACTCTTACCATACTTAATCTCCCTAATAGCCTTTTTAAACTCCAAAGAAAGTTCACTATTAGAACTATTAACAGTAACAGAAATAGCTTCCATCAAATTACGCCCCGTTTGAAGAGATAAAGTAAGAACCTCAAAGAAATAAATAGCCTCTATATTAAGTTTAAAACTCCTCTTCTTAATCTTATCATCAAGAAGTAATCTCTCAAACAAATAATAATATATAAAAACAAATACAACTGCAATAATATAACCATAGTCAAACAAACTAAATATAAGAACAAAGAAAAATATCATCGTAATAAGCCTTATATTCAAGAAAGTAATAGCATCATATTTAGAACTAACTCCAAGAAAATTAATCTTTTTCTCTATCCTATCAATAGTCTTTTTATTATATAAACTACCACTAATCATACTCACACCTCAATCCTAAGTATTCTCATAAGAAGAAAAATATAAATACTAAACATAATAATAAGAATACCCACTATCATATACCCAAGTACAGAATCAAATAAAGGAGCAAAAAAATCAGGATCAAGAAAATAAATAACAATACCAAATATAACAGGAACCGCTATTAAAACCTTAACTACCATTTTAGGAACACTACTAATATTCTTAAGTTCCTCATCAAGTTTCTTCTTATCAAACAAAGTTCTCTCTATCGAAGAAAAAACCAAAACAATATTACCACCAGTCTTATTAAGAATAGTAAGAGAAGAAGACAAATATACCGCCTCATCAATACCTACCCTTTTAGCAAACCTATCAAAAACAGTATCCACAGATAAACCATACTTCATATCCAAATACATCTTCTTAAACTCATCCTTAAGAGAACCCTCAAGTTCATCCCCAGTAATCTTAATTGCCTGAAGTGTACTCTTACCAGATTTAAAAGCATTATTCATAACAATAACTGCCCTAAGTAAATCATTAGCCATCTTCTTCTTTTTTTTCTTATAACTAAAATGCAAATAAATATCCAAAATATAATAACCAATAACAAAATTAATAACAAAATCAAAAAAGTTAAGCATTCTCAAAGAAAAAGCCTGAGAAAAAACAGTAAATATAATAAATATAATTGCAATAACAAATTTAGTAGTAATAAAATCAATACCCTCTATTACATTATGATTCTTATAACTAATATACTTATCATACCTCTTAGCACTCTTCTTTAAATAAAAACTCTTCTTAACATATACTCTCATCTTCTTAACAAACTTATAATAACTATATAAAATTCTATCACTATAAGAAGAATAATTATTAACAATAGGCTCAATAGAATACCTGCTAATTCTCTTAGCTTTTCTATTAGCCCTGTAAATTTTAATTACATATAAAACAATAATAAATAAAACAATAACCAAAGTAACTCTAAGTAAAAACAAAGTATCCATTATCATAGCCCATCCTTTCTATAAATTAATTAAATATATCCCCAATATCCAATCCCTTTCTCATAATCTTATCAAATACCAAAGGCTTACGCTTATACATTCTAAACTCACCAACAGCATTACCATCACTACTTACACCAGTTTGCTTAAATGTAAAAATATCCTTAATAGCAACATTACCATCTACTATACCAACAACCTCACTAATAGAAGTTATCCTCCTCTTACCATCAGACAACCTATCAATTTGTACTACAATATCAATAGCATTCTCAATATACCCCCTAACAGCGGATACAGGAATTTCCATCTCATTCATCAAAATCATAGTCTCAAGTCTATTAATAGCATCAATAGGACTATTAGCATGAAGAGTAGTAAGAGAACCCTCATGACCAGTATTCATAGCTTGCATCATATCAAAAGCCTCTTTACCCCTAACTTCACCAACAATAATCCTATCAGGTCTCATCCTAAGAGAGTTCCTAACCAAATCACGAATAGTAACCTCTCCCTCTCCCTCATAATTAGTAAGCCTAGTCTCAAGAGAAATAACATGGTTTTGATGCAAACTAAGTTCAGCAGCATCCTCTATCGTAATAATCCTCTCATCATCAAGAAGAAAACTAGATAAAATATTAAGAAGTGTAGTTTTACCACTACCAGTACCACCAGATATAATAATATTAAGTTTAGCCATTACCGCAGCCTCTAAAAACCTAGCCATATTAACAGTTAAAGAACCCATTCTAAGCAAATCATCAATACTCTCAAGTTTCTTATTAAACTTCCTAATCGTAAGTACAGGTCCCTTCAAACTAAGAGGAGGAATAATAGCATTAAGCCTAGACCCATCCCTAAGCCTAGCATCAACCATCGGATTAGCGGCATCTATAGTCCTACCAAGAGGTTGTACAATTCTCTGTATCGTACGAATAATATGCTTATCATTAATAAATGAAACAGTTTCATCCTTAACAATTCTACCATCAATTTCAACATAAATCTCATCAGGAGCATTAACCATAATTTCCGTAATAGCACTATCATTAAGCAAAGGAGTAATAGGACCATATCCCATTATCTCATTTTGAATAAGATTAAAAATATGTTCTCTCTCCAAAGAATTCAAATCATAACCAACTAAAACATTATCAATCTCATTATTAATATAATCCTCTAAAAGCTCATTATCAGGAATATTCTCCTCAATCAAATTCTGAACAATCTTAACCCTAAGTTCTTCAAGTAAACTCTTATTCCTAAACACATCATAATCATTAACATCACTATTATTAACCAAAACCTTAGCCTCTACCTCAAAAGCTTCCATCAAACTCTTATTAGCCATCATTTCCCCCCCTTACTATGCTTATCATCAATTAAATCAATAGCCATCTTTTTCATATTAGAAACATCCCTTTGATGAAAAGCATTAATATTTTTATTAAGTGTAAGAATTTCACCATTCATTATATACTTATCAATATTCTTAATATAATAATTATTAGAAATAGTATAATCAATATTCCCCTTAATAGAAGTCCTAATATCATATAAAGACATATAATCCCTACCAGTATCCCTAGAACTATTAAGAACAGTCAAATAATTACTCTTCTCAGTATTCTTAAATATACTAAGTAAACTCTTAGTATTCTTCAAATCAACAAAATCATTAGTTACAATAATCAAAGACATATAAGAATTATCAAGTACTGTCAAATTAATCTCATCAAGAATATGAGAAGTATCAACAAGAATAACATCATAACTCTTCTTAACCATATCAAAAAGCATAGGAATAAACCTACTAGGAATTTTAGAAGCACATCTAGGATCCCTAGGACAAGCCAAAACATCAATATTACTATTATAAGTAGTAATATAATCCCTAAACTCAGTAAACCTATTATTAGACATACTATCAACCATCATAAAAATATCTTTACTATTTTCAATATTAAGAGAAACAGCAATACCACCAGAATACAAATCCATATCAACAATAAGAACTCGCTTCCCCATATTACAATAAATACCCGCTAAATTAAGCGTCATAGTGGTTTTACCAACACCACCTTTAACTGAGAAAACACTAATAACTTTTCCTGCCATAGTATCACTTAATCCTTTCAATCCTCTTCTCACCCTGAATAATATTACCCCTATATTCACTTCTAACAGAAGTTAAATTAAAACCAAAAAACTTACCAAAAACACCCTTAATATCCTTCTCTAAAGCAATAGTAACACTATTATCAATAATCATAATACTAATATCACTAATACTATCATCATTCATATTAATAAGTTCTACTAGTTCATCTTCTGAAATATCAATATTACTAAGAGCATAATCAACAACTAAATAATTAGTATTAGAAAGCCTATCTTTTTCATATATAGCATTACCTACATCATATACCAAAGTAACAATTAAAAACAATATAGGAAGAATAATAATAAACATAACAAGACTCTGTCCCTTATTATTAAGACTAAACATTAGGTATTACCCTTTCCACTTTAACCACATACTCCTTCCCAAGTATACGACTAAGAATAGGGCTCATAATATCAACATCACTACTAATAACAACTTTAGTATACTCTTCATCACTATCAATACTTATATTAACATTAGAATATAATCCATTAATATCATTAATACTACTATTACTCTTAAGCATCTCAACTACATCGACACTAATATTTTCAAGTTCATTCTTTTTACTCAAAACCATACCAAAATCCACAATAACAAATAATAATAATATAAATATAGGTAAAATAAGAACAAATTCCACTAAAGCCTGACCCTTTCTATTCATAGACACTCTCCCTATTATCAAATACAATTATACCAAATAATAATAAAAAAAGAAAGATTATTTTAATCTTTCCTATTATTTTTTACTCTTATCATCTTTTACATAAGTAACTTCATCTTCATCATCTTTCTTAAAAATAAGATATAAAAGACCAAGTACAACAAGAATAATAAGAACAATAATCAAAACCTTCTCAGCAGTATTACTAGAATCATCTACTGTAGTAACAGTACTCTTTTTACCAGACTTCTTATTAACAGTAATCTTATAAACATTAACATCACCATTTTCAGCAGTCACCGTAATAACAACAGTATTATCACCAGTCTTAAAATTCTCATTACCAGTAATCTCAACCCTAGCATTACTATCTTCTGCTATAGCCTTAATATCCAAAGACTTAACATCACTATCAACCTTTATAATATAATCATTAACATCCTTATCAAAATCAATATCATAGCCATCAATCTCTAAAGCTTTTAAATAATTATTAGATGAATAAACATAACTAATATTATTAGCATTAACAAAAGTATCATCTTTAGCCTCTTTAACAATTTTAACAGTATATACCTTAGTACTACCATCTTCCGCTGTTACCACAATATTAGCACTAGTCTCTTCACTAGTAAGTTCATAAAGAACAAGTCCGCTAACTGTAGAATATACATCAAAAGTAGAACCACTCAATATAACACTCTCAGTATCATAAGGAACAGTCAAAGTATATGAAGTAACATCTCTATCAAACTCCTTATCAAAAGTACCAACATTACTATTTAAAGATGCAAGATCATTATTAGAACTAATATTTCTAATTATTTGAATATCAAAACCTATTTCTTCAAAATCATAAGAGTCATATACTTTAGATACCTCTCCACCAATAATAGCACTACCACTGCCAATACTATTCGCAGTAAATACTAGTGTTAACATCACATCATCATTATATAAAGTATCACCAATACCTACTATATGACCATCTTTGTAATTACCACTAAAAGAACTATTAAACTTAACATCAGTAAGTACAAGCCTATCATTAACACTAACTAAAGCATCAATACCATCGATATAATCATTAACATCATCACTATTAACAATTACATTAACTTCAAAACTATCTCCTACAAAAACATTACTAGGAACACTACCTATAGATAAATTCAAATCACTATTATCCTCATAATCAACAATAGGATTATCCCTAAGTAAATTATTAAGAATCTTAACATCATCAAAAGTAATAGTACCCAATTCTTCTTCCTCAAGATTATATATATCTAAAGAAGGCAACTTACTATCAACCAAATAACCATCTATAGCAAGTTCTAAGTCACTTCTATCAAAAACATTATCATCATTAGCATCACCAAGGACAATAACAGTATAAGAAATACTCTTACCCTTTGTAAGTTCAACAACATAATTATTATATAATTCACTATCATTATCCAAAATAACAATTCCATTATTATCCTTAACAACTACAGAAATATCAGACTGACTAAACTTATCTAATATCTCACTTACTTTCATAACATCTAAATTTTTATCATAATTCTTAGCATTAATATATAAATAACCATTACTAAAATTAAGACCTGTTAAATCATATAATTCATTATCATTATTCTTATCATATTTAATATTAGCAGTATAATCATAAGAATAAATATCACCAGATTCATTACTCAAAGTAATAGTATCAGTGTAAGTATACTCTCCTCCAAATACATTAGTTAAATCAGTAGTACTACCATCAAACTTAAAACTAGTAAGTTCTTCACCTGTATAAGTACCAATAGAAGTACCATTAACACTAACTAAATAATTCTC
This sequence comes from Paludibacteraceae bacterium, assembly GCA_963601985.1. Taxonomy (GTDB): domain Bacteria; phylum Bacillota_I; class Bacilli_A; order RF39; family UBA660; genus CAG-302. The sequence goes on along the minus strand of CAVCHK010000076.1, from coordinate 405 downwards.
TCCTGGAGATAATTCTCCACTTCTAACACCTAGTTTTTGTGTATAACTAAGAGGCATACTAACATTATATATGTTATCTTCTATAGGAATAATCTCTTCTTCACCAAATAAAGTACCATAAACACCTTTACTATTATTTTTAATAGAAGAGTCTAAATTTTCACTATAAACCAAAGTACCATTAAGAAGTATCTCAAATTCAAGTTCAAAAGTACCATTAAAATTAAAATTACCATAAGTAAAATCATAAATATTTTCACCATTTAATTCTTTACCTGTCTTAACAATAGTATTATCAAAAGTTACAACACTACCATCTAAATAAGTATAAGAGCTACTAAGAACTACATCATAATTTTTATCATTAAAAGTTCCGTCTCCATTATCAGTAACTTCATCAAAATT
>CAVCHK010000075.1:0-5619 GCA_963601985.1 Paludibacteraceae bacterium | reverse complement strand
ACCATATATAATGAAATCTTTATTCATATTTTTTATACTTATTGCTATATCACTTTTCATCTTTTTCTCCTTAATATTTTAACAAAGATTATTTTTATCTGTCTAATTGGCTTAGTTATCTTCCAACTAGTAGAAGAGAGTAATTCTTTATTTTTGTTAACTTCTTGTTCATATAATATTTTATAATCAACTAATTCATAGTAAGCATTTTTTAGTTTTATAAATCTATTGTTATATGAATTCATTCTTTCTACATAAAGTCTACTTCTTCTATTTAGATAAGAATAATTTTTGTAAAACTCTTTTTCATTAATACTATTATTTAAAATAGTTTTAGTAAATTCTTTTATGTTTTTGTGAAAATTAAAATTATCACTAGCAAATTTTTTAACATACTTTAAATCAGATAGGGTATTGTTATAATTATTTATTATTTCTTTTAATATCTGCTGAGAGGTTTTTCTCTTTCCAAATCCACGTCCTGAGAAGTTATATTCAAATGCTTTTTTTACATTTGATTTATCAATGTATCCATAACCACCAAACATATCATAGCAATATGCAGGTTTGCCCATTGCTGTAGCATAATAAATTGTTTTACCTATAGAAATTATGACATCATATTTATTAAGTATTTTCTCATCTATATATTTTGGAGTATACTGAATACCATATATATCTACTTTGATATTTTGTTTTTCTGCTATAACTTTAAATTCTACTAATTCCTCGGGAACATGATTAGATACAATACATATCTTTTTTATTTTACTATTTAATACCACTTTGCAATTAAAATATTCTTTAGTTGCATAATTTGGGAAGAGTTTGATTTTTTCTTTATTACAGCCTTCTTCAATCAGCTTATTTTTAACTTCAGTTGTGATAGCTCCAATTAAACTTAAATCATTTGCATACTCTGGCAAGGCTTCATATGGTTCAAATGAAGAAAGTGAAATATATGTAATATGTTTGCATTTTATACCAAGACTAAATAAAATATAATCAAGCAAGGGATAATGATGCGACCATATAATATCATATCTATTGTTTAATTTTTCTTTTTCGTTTGGTGTTATTACTTTTATTTTTTTGCTGATTTTCTTCATAAGTGGATTGCCTTTTTCTAAAGTAAAAATATCAACTTGATAACCATTGTTTAAAAAATAATTAGCGATTGTTATAGTGTCGATTTCTGATCCTGAATAGTTTACAATGTTGTAATTTGTTAATAATATTTTCTTCATATAATACCTTTTCCCCTTTTAATTATATCATTTATATATATAATTAGTCAATAAAAGTAATGGTAAAATATTGTGTATACAATGAAAAAACTTTATAAATATTTGTATATTATAAAGCTTTTCTCTGAATGTTTAATGGTTGTTTTATTATCTAACTTTTTTATAAGCCTTTTGATATTCTCCAGACTTTATATTATCAATCCAATCTTGATTACTTACATACCAATTAATAGTTTCTTTAATACCATCTTCAAAAGTATACGTTCTATTCCAATTTAATTCTTTTTCAGCTTTTGTGGAATTAATAGCATATCTAAGATCGTGTCCTGGTCTATCTTTAACAAAAGTTATTAAACTTTCTGGTTTATCTAATTGCTTTAATATTGTTTTTACAACTTCTAGATTAGTTCTTTCTGAATGTCCTCCTAGGTTGTATATTTCTCCGTTTTTTCCGTATTTTAAGATTAAATCTACACCAACATTATGGTCATGTACATGTATCCAGTCTCTTACGTTTTGTCCATTTCCATATACTGGTATTGGTTCGTCATTTAAAGCTTTACTAATTACAACTGGAATAAGTTTTTCTGGAAATTGATAAGGTCCATAGTTATTAGAACATCTAGAAATTGTGATTGGAAGATTAAATGTTCTAGCATAGGCAAGAACTTGTAAATCTGCTCCTGCTTTTGATGCTGAATATGGACTTGAAGTTTTGATAGGGTTGTTTTCATCAAAAGTTAAATCTGGTCTATCTAATGGTAGGTCTCCATATACTTCATCTGTAGATACTTGATGGTATCTTTTTACTCCAAATCTTTTAGCAGCATTCATAAGAGTCATTGTTCCTAAAACATTGGTATCCGCGAATAAATTGGGATTTTTTATTGAGTTATCAACATGGCTTTCAGCAGCAAAGTTAACTACGTAATCAAATTTTTCTTCTTCAAATAATTTATCTATTAATTCTTTATCTCGAATATCTCCGTGAACGAATTTAAAGTTTTTTCTTGATTCAAGTGGTTTGATATTATTATAATTTCCTGCATAAGTCAAAGCATCAATGCAGACAAAATAGTCTTCAGGATATTTTTCTGTCATATAATACATAAAATTACTTCCGATGAATCCTGCTCCACCAGTTACTAAATATTTCATTTATCTATTCTCCTTTTTTAATGTCTTACAAAACCTTTTGGTTGCATCTTTCCAACTTGGCAATTTTTCTAAACCGTCTACTTCTAATTTATCTTTATTTAATTTAGAATTAAGTGGTCTTTTTGCTAATGTTTTGTAATCTTTTGTTAATATTTCATTTACCTTAATGTTCTTTTCATTTATTTCAAATATATATTTTGCAAATTCATTCCATGAACAGTATTCTTCATTCGTAGCAAAATATAATCCTTTTTTATTCTTCTTTACCATATCTAATAGTAGTTTAGATAAGTCTTCAGTATAGGTAGGACTACCAATTTGGTCTGAAACAACAGATATTTCATTTTTGGTTTCGGATAATTTTAGCATTGTTTTGATAAAGTTTTTACCATTTATCCCGAATACCCATGAAATTCTTACAATTAGATAATCTTCTAATTTGCTTACTTCTTTCTCTCCTAATAATTTAGTAGCTCCATAATAATTTATTGGATTTGGTTTATCTGAAGGAACGTATTCACCTATTTTTGTTCCATCAAATACGTAATCTGTACTAATATAAACTACTTTGCTATTATTTCTTTTAGCAGCTTTGGCGATGTATTTTGTGCCATTAACATTTATATCATAGCATTTTTCTTTTTCTTCTTCTGCTTTATCTACTGCCGTATAAGCAGCGCAATGGAAGATGACATCTGGCTTGTAATTATCTATTATTTTATTTACTGACTCTTGACTAGTAATATTCATATCTTTAGAGGTTGGAGCAAGATAGTCGTTTTCTCCTCTTTCTATTAGTTCTCTAATTATATCATATCCTAATTGACCTGAGCCTCCTGTAATTAAATATCTCATTATTTGCATCTCCTAAAACGTGCTTTACATTTAGAAAGTGTTTGTCTATTTATATCTTTATCGGATAATATTGGTTTATCTATGTTATATTCTCTAAATATATTATCCCAATCAATACCTATTTCTGGGTCATTCCAAAGAATTCCATCTTCTAATTCTGGGGCATAATCGTTATCTATTAAATAGTGGAAAATGGTGTCATCTTCTAAGCTTACAAAACCGTGTGCAAAGCCTCTTGGTACAAATAATTGTTTGTTATTATTTTCAGTTAATAATACTTTTAACCATTTACCATAAGTTGGTGAATCTTCTCTAATATCCACTATTACATCTATAGCAGAGCCTTTAATTACTTCTACTATTTTTGCTTGGCATTTGGGGTCTTTTTGAAAATGTAATCCTCTTACTACTCCTTTAGAACTTTTACTGCGGTTTGCTTGTACTACTCTTTCAAAACCTAGTTTATCAAAATCTGATTGAATAAAATAAGGTGAGAAATAGCCTCTATCATCACCAAATTTATTTGGTCTTATGATATAGCAATCTTCTAAACTTGTTTTTTCTAATTGCATTAGTTATTCCTCCTTGATAATATTCTTACTGGATCTTTTGTTAAATCAGTATTTGATAATTCAATAAGATATTTTCCATAGGTGTTTTTGCTCATACCTTCACCTATTTTTCTGATAGTTTCGGCATCTACCCAACCATTAATATAAGCTATTTCTTCTAAACAAGCAACCATTTGACCATTTTTTTGTATGCTTTTTACGAAGTCGGAAGCCTCATTTAGGCTATCAAATGTTCCGGTATCAAGCCATGAATATCCTCTTCCTAATACTTCTACTGATAAATCATTATTTTCTAAATATATTTTATTAATATCTGTTATTTCTAATTCTCCCCTAGCGGATGGCTTTAGGTTTTTTGCATATTCAATTACCCTATTATCATAAAAATATAGTCCTGTAGCGGCATAATTTGACTTAGGGTTTTTAGGTTTTTCTTCTATTGAAACTACTTTTCCGTTTTCGTCAAATTCGACAACGCCAAATCTTTCTGGATCAGGTACATTATATCCAAATACTGATGCTAATCCTTTATCTGTATTTTTTATAGCATTAGTTAATTTTTCCTGCAAACCATTACCATAAAATATATTATCTCCTAGTATCATTGCTACATTTTCTTTACCGATAAAATCTTCACCAATGGTAAATGCTTGTGCTAATCCTTTAGGTTCGTCTTGTACTTTATAACTAAGTTTAATACCATAATTACTACCATCTCCTAGCATTCTTTGAAACTTTGGTGTATCTTGAGGCGTTGATATTATAAGTATATCTCTGATACCCGCTAGCATTAATACTGATAAGGGATAATAAATCATGGGTTTATCATATATTGGTAACATTTGTTTACTTATTTCTTTAGTAATTGGATATAATCTTGTTCCAGATCCTCCTGCTAATACTATTCCTTTCATTTTTATCTCCTCCTTACACATAAATTATAACATTTATTTACTCTTTTTGCAAATTTTATTTATTTTAAAACAGAATATAAAAAAGAATATTACTTTTTATAATATTCTTTATTTTTATACATCATAAGTCTTATCTATTTGTTTTAGTTCATTAAATGTATCTATTTCGATAATATCTCCCTCATAACATTCTCTTATGTGTATTTTATAATTATTCTTACATACATCTAAAATAACTTGTTCCCAATATTTTTCTTTTCCTCCAGGCATATTAAATACTTTATCTATATCTTTTTCTATTTTTTTACCATCTAAAGAATTATAGTATGATATACCATACATTTGATAGCAGTTATATCCACCTTGTTTTTGTTTTGTTATAATACCATTTTTTGTTTCCATACACCAATCATCTGTTACTTCTACCTTTTTACCTAGAAAGTTAGAGTAGTACTCATATTTTCTTATAATATTAGGATTATATAATACTAAATCTGATTCTAATACATAACTATTTTGAAATTTATCTTTTACCATATATGCTGATGAAATGTTATTCATTTCATTATATTTATCATTATATACAAACTTTATATTTGGGTATTTTTTTAATAGTACTTCAAATTGTTCACTTAAATATCCTGTTACAATTATTATTTCTTCTATTTGTGCTTTCACTACAGCATCAAGCAGTGTTTCTATTATTCTTTTTCCATTTACTAATACCATTGGTTTAGGTGTATTTAAAGTTATTGGTACCATTCTAGAACCAAAACCTGCCGCTAAAAAGATGGCTCTTTTTACTCTGTATGGTTTTAGTGAATTTAATCCTTCTTTGGTTATTAGATTATTTTCATTTATTAATCTTCTTTC
>CAVCHK010000074.1:0-8200 GCA_963601985.1 Paludibacteraceae bacterium | reverse complement strand
TTTTTTCCTCAAGTGCATTAATAATATAACAGATATATTTGATGTTGTCAACTGTTTTTTTGCTTTTTTTTGATTTTTTACGCAAATAGAAAAACAGTTTATCATTTATCTCTTATACATATATAATATATGCTTTTAGAACCTAAATGGTTACTGTTTATTTTTTTAATTATTTTTATCATTTTTTTTTATTATATCTATATATTTTTGATGATATTCTTCTATTTTCTTTTTATTAAATGGTTCTTCTTTTTTTCTTACCATATCTATTAAATTTCTTAACTCATATTTTAATATAAAGTCTAGTCTACTGGAATAATGCATTTGTTTTTTATGGTAACGATATTCCATTCTATCTAATATTTTAAAACTACCATTTGGAAAAACTCTCAAATCTAAGTCATAATCTATGTATTTTATTACATTTTCATCTATTATGACTGGTGTTGCTATGTTACAGTAAAAATATATTCCATAATCTTTTAATTGTCCTATTATATTGAACCATCTATCTTTATAAAAATATAATATTGCTGGTTCTTTTGTGTTCCATACTCTGCCATCTGAATCAACCACTGTTGTTTTATTGTTTCCGAATACAATATAATCATCTTTGATATCTAATACTACGGCTTCATCCCATTGTCTGTGTAATTTTCCGTTGTGTTTATAGCAGTGTATTTCTAATTTATCTCCTACTTTAATATTATTCATTGTTATTATACACCTTTTTCCTCTTTTGATATTATACAATACTTTTTGTGTAAATACAATAATATTGTTACACGTTTTTAGTATTTTGTGTTATACTTATATAAAGAGATAAAGGAGGTACTATGAATATTTTTAAAATGTTTTTTATAGGTATTTTTACCATTTTTGAAATGGTTATTAATTTTATTAAGTACTTCTTTATTGGCTTATTTACTTCTATTATAATAATTCCTAAGTATTTTGTTATTGGTATTATGTATATATTTAGTAAAGATAAAAGAAGTAAAATAAGTAATAGTAGTAAAAGGCAAAAGAAGTTATCTTTTGCGATGATAATTCTTTCTATTTCTGTTTATTTTATTTGTGTATTTGTAATTAGTAAGTGGTCTGTTCAAGAGATTAAGGTTAAGTATTTAACTAATGATATTATTAAATCTACTGAAATTATTGAGAAAAATGATGGTAGTATTACTAATAATGCTGAAGTTGATGAAGATAATAATTCTAATAGTAATGCTGAAAATGATAGTGGTAGTTCTAGTAATTCTAATAGTAATAGTGGTAGTAATAGTAATAGCAATAGTTCTAATAGGAACAAGTATTATTATCCTAATGATTATTTGGATTATATGAATGTTCCTTTTATGGAAGTTGATTTTAATAAATTACTCGAGAAGAACCCTGATACTGTTGGTTGGATTAAAGTTGAGGGAACAAAGGTTAATTATCCTGTTGTTCAGGCTGAAGATAATAATTATTATTTGAATCATGCTTTTAATAAAACAAATAATGTTAGTGGTTGGATATATGGGGATTTTAGAAATAATTTTTCTGATTTTGGAAAGAACACTATTATATATGGTCATAATATGAATAATAAAACGATGTTTGGTTCTATTCCTTCAATGCTTAATTCTAGTTATCTTAGAAATAGTGATAAGTATTATATTAAGTTTTCTACTCCTAGTACTAATACTATATGGAAGGTATTCTCAATATATACTATAGAGCCTCAAGTTGATTATATTAAAACTAATTTTTATAGTGTTGATTTTGGTGAATGGGTTAATACTATGAAAGGTAGAAGTATATATGACTTTGGTGTTGACGTTGGAGAGGATGATAAGATACTTACTTTATCTACCTGTGATAATACTGGTACTAAAAGAGTTGCTGTTCATGCTAAAATGATTAATATTGAATACAAATAGAGACTATTTGTATTTTTTGATTTGGTGCTTTACAAATATTTTATTTTATGTTATTATTTATTTGGGCAGTTATAGGGGATTAGTTAAATGGTATAATAATGGTCTCCAAAACCACTGTTGGGAGTTCAATTCTCTCATCCCCTGCCATATATGTTATTTAAGAAACTATTTGCTAGTTTCTTTTTTATTTACTTACTTTGAGTGAAGTGATATAATATTTGGCAAGGAGGTTTATATGGAAATGAAATTGCCTTTAAAGAATGGGAAATATTTGAAAATTAATTATGATAGATTTGGGGATATTAGTGAAGAGATTGAGTCTTTTTTAATTGATGAGAATTATATGAATAATAGGAAATTTGCTAAAAGGGTTTTGTTTTCCCAGGAGATTAAGTCTAATAATACTATAGAAGGTATTACTGATGATCTATTGGTTATTGAAAAGGTTATTAATGATGCTTTTAGTATTAAAGATGTTAAACAGAGAAAAAGAATTATTAATCTTTATAATGGGTATAAATATATATTGACACATAAATCTATGGATGAAAAGCATTTAAAGGAACTTTATGGTATTTTAAGTGATGGGTTACTTGAGGAGTGCGATATTGCTAGAATGGGAGATTGGTATAGAAGAGATAAAGTATATATTTTAAAGAATGGAAGATTGGATATTGAGCCTGACCAGGGATTACCTTTTGACTTGGTAGAGAAGTATATGGGAATTTATTTTGATTATGTTAATAGTAATATGGCTAGTGATAGTACAATGACGGATTATTTTATTAAATCACAAATTATGCATTTTTATTTTGTTTATATTCATCCTTATTTTGATGTTAATGGGCGTAGTAGTAGGACTATGGCAATGTGGTATTTGCTTAAGAATAGTATTTATCCTTGTATTATTTTTAATAGGGCTATTACTTTTGAGGCTTCTAATTATGATAAGACTATTATTGATACTAAGAATTTTGGGGATCTTACTTTTTTTGTTAAATATATGATGGTTAATGTTAAAAGGGAACTTGAAAAGGAAATGGTAATGCATCAAATTAATGAGAGTACTTCTAATGGGCTTGAGGCTATTGATTATCAGTCTCTTATGTATATTCTTAGTATGAATGATGATATTAATGTCTTGAATTTTGCTACTATGTACAGGAGATTTAATGATTTTAAGAGTGTACGTCAAATATATGAGGAGATGATTCTTCCTTTAATTGATAATGGAGTACTTATGGTTAATGGTACTTCTAGAAAGGTTATGTTTGATGGTTATTATAATGAGATTCTTAGAATTAATCCTACTAGATATGATAGAAATAGTTCTAAAATTAAAAGACTTAATCTTAGTAATAAATAAAAGACCTAGTACTTTTTTCTTGGTACTGGGTCATATTTATATTCTTTTTTGGTAAAGGGATTACATTTTAATAGTCTTTTTATACCTAGATATAAGCCTTTTATTAAGCCATGAGTTTCTAGGGCCTCTATCATATAGTTGGAACAGGTTGGTATATATTTGCAACTATCATGGGATTTGAATGGTATTTTTTGATATTTTTTTATTATTTTTATTAGTATTTTTTTCATTTACATCACGTGTATATTGTAACATAGTAATTATTTATTTACAACTTATGATTGGGCTTTTATTTTATTTATTCTTTTTAGTGATACGATAAAGCTTTGATAGTCTGCGGTTATTGTTCCTAATACTTCAAAATTTGTTAGTATTTTAGCGTAATAGCTATATATTAATAGTATTGTTCCTATTTCTATAGCGGATATTTTTACTAGGTATATGGAATATAGTATTATTATATATCTTGTTAATTCTATAATTGTTAATACTAGATATATTATTCCTTGTACTTTGACATTATAGTTATAATTGGTTTTTAGATAGGTTTTATTGTCTTTGTTGAATTGGTTTTTTATGCTTTCAATAGTTGTTTTCTTTGAGGATAATACAGTATATAGTTTGTGAAGCATTATTGTTTTGTTATCTAAAGCTGTTTTTCTTTTGATATTTAATATTTTGACTGTTTTGCTTTTTTTGTAATAAATTATTATCATTAGTATTGATACTACTACTGTTAATATGAATACTATAAAGTTGAGACTTATGAAATAGGCATAAATTATAAAGAATTCTATTATTTGAAGAATTCTTGTTATTAGGTTACCTAGGAAATTGCATATTATATCGATATCATTGTTTAATATATTGGTATATTCTCCTAAGTTTATTTTGTTTATGTTTTTTGTTTCTGATATGGTTATGTTTGTATATTCTGTATATAGTTTGTTATAGAATTTAAACCATGTTTTTTGATTTAGATATAACCATAAATAGTAAAGGAGGGATAAGATGAGGGTTATAATTATTAGGTAATATCCTATTTTATAGTTTCCTTCAGTTACTTCATTTATGGTATTACTATAAAATACTGGTATTATTAGGGCTAGAAATTGTATAAAAAGAGAAGTAATTATTTTATAAGTTACTTCTCTTTTGGATCTTTTTATTATTTTTTTGATTTCTATAAACATGTTATACCTCCTTAAATAGTGCTATATCATTACTTTGGATATTATTGTTTTGAGCATCATCTTTATTTATATGAAGGGCTAAAGCGTAATTATCTGATATTTTGATATGTACATTATTTATTATATTATTGTTTATTTTTACTGATACTATTTGATCTTCGTAAAGGTCTTTTTTATCTCTAGTATTAATATGGATATGTCTGTTGGCAATTATACATACACTTTTTTTGTATATTTTGCCTTTTGGTCCTATAATCCATATATTTTCGCTATTTTTTAGATCACCTGAATTTCGCATTGGTGAATTTAAGCCAAAATATTCTTTATCTATATCTAGTATTTCGACTTGGGTATATGCTCTTGTTGGTCCTACTATGCGGACGTTTTCTTTGATGTTTTTGTCTGTTTTTAATGTTACTGTTTCATTAGCGGCAAATTGTCCTGGTTGATCTATATAATTTCTTATTGTTAGTTCATAATCTTTTCCAAATAGTATTTCTTTATCTTCTTTTGTTAAATGTACATGTCTATTTGATACTCCTACTTTTATTTGCAAGTTAATCACCTCATTATCATTATAATTTTATTTTTTTATTATGTAAATATTGATAAAGGTATTTGACATTTTTTTGGTTATATTGTCAAAATGGTTTCATATATTGTAATGAGGGTGATTTTATATGAATAATGGTTATTATCAAAATCCTGTTTTTCCAGGTGTAGGGCTTAATAATAATACGGTGCCTAATCAACAAACCGCTATGAGTTATGAACAAGGGCAAACTTCTTATACCCCTATGAGTATGGAGCAGTCATATATTGAAAATATTCTTAGACTTAATAAGGGTAAAAAGGCTAAACTACATGTTACTGTTCCTGGTTCTATAAAATGGCAAGATAGGGTTTTTGAGGGTATTATTGAACAGTCTGGGAGAGATCATGTTATTGTATCTAATCCTACCACTGGGGAATGGTATTTAATTCTTATGATTTATTTGGATTTTGTTACTTTTGAGGAATCTATTAATTTTATAAAAGATTTTTCTTAAATTTGTTTTCATATAGTCCTTGAAAAAGAATGGGTCTTTTGGTATAATCTATATAGGATGTGAGGATATGGAAATTTTATTGTTAATTATAATAATAATAATTTTATTGATTTGTGGTATTGTTATCTTTTATGCTACTATATATAATAAATTTCAAGATTATATTATAAGGATTAATGAAGTTGAAGTTCTTATTGATACTAATTTAAGAAATAAATATGATTTGATTAATAGGGCTGTTCCTATTGTTAAAAGTAATATTGATAAGGATAGAAATGTATTTGGAGAGATTGTTAAGCTTAGAAGTAGAAAGATTGGGAATTTTGAATTATATAGAATACTTATGCGTGCTTCTTTAGAACTTGATGGTCTTAAGAGTGAGTATCCTGATATTGAAAAGAGTGATGAAGTTAAGAAGATTCTTAAACAGATTTCTGATATTGATATTAAAGTTGATAATTGTATTGATTATTATAATGATAATATATCTGTTTATAATACTTTGATTAAGAAGTTTCCTTCTAATATTATTGCTACTTTTTGTAAATATGAAGAGAAGTTATTCTTTGATAGAAAGGATATGAATGATGATGATTATGAAGACTTTAAGTTATAAGTCTTCTTTTATTTTATTAATATGGTTATTAGTAGGTCTAATATGAATATAAATGATAGAAAATAGGTAAATTCTCTTGGGATTATTTTTATTATTTTATTTATGTATGGTTTTAATATATTGGTTATTATTAGGGCTAATAGTCCCCATATTGGTATGTATTCTAGGCAAGTATATTTACCAATATGGTATTTTTTATTAGTATAGTTCCACATATCAATATTAAATATTATATTGCATAGATATCCACATATATATTCTATTAATCCTAATATTATGGAATATATTATAAATGATATTATTAATTTTAGTTTTTTATTTATCTTTATTTTAGATATTAGATATTTATCTAGTAATATTATTGCTAAGGCTCCTAGTGGGTATACTATTGTTATTGGTCCATTTAATACTCCACTAGTACGTGCTACAGTAGTGTTTTTAAAAAGAGTACTTTCCATTATGAATCCTAATAATGAATATATGAAAAAAGAATTTAAGTAGTACATATTATCACCAATAATATGTTAACCTAGTTAAATTCTTTTATACTATTTTATTGTAAAGTCTATTTCTTTTATGTTATGTTCTTTTAAGAAGTTATTTGCCTTTGAGAATGGTTTGCTTCCAAAGAAACTATAATTACATGATAATGGGGATGGATGAGAGGAAGATATTACTAAGTGGTTAGGATTGGTAATTAGTTTTTCTTTGGTTTTGGCAAAGTTGCCCCATAGTATAAATACTACAGGGGTATCTTTTTCGTTTATTTTCTTTATTATGGCATCGGTAAAGTTTTCCCAACCTAAATTTTTATGTGATGCGGGTTTGTCTTTTTCTACGGTTAGAATGGAGTTTAGAAGTAATACTCCTTCTTTGGCCCAACATGTTAAATCGCCACTGTTGGATATGGGTATATTTAAGTCATTATTTAATTCTTTATAGATGTTTTTTAGTGATGGTGGTAGTTTTATACCTTTATTTACTGAAAAAGCTAGTCCATTGGCTTCTTTTATTCCGTGATATGGATCTTGTCCTAATATTACTACTTTAATATCTTTATAATCTGTTAGATATAATGCTCTTAGTATATGATTTCTTGGTGGATATATTTCTTTTTCTTTATATGCTTTATTTATATATAATATAATTTTTTTAAAATAGTCTTTGTTGTATTCTTCTTCTAGTATTTGATCCCATGTGTTACCTACTATGTTCATTAGTTTATACTTCCATTTATATCTGGACAATCTGTGCTTGTTATGTTATATGTAACTTTATAGTTAGTGTCTACTGTTTTAACTATAGTTACATTGCATGAACTTATGTCACTATTATCTTTGGGGTTTAATACTATTTTTTTATCTTTATCGACATTATCTACATCTTTTACGGATAGCATACCAGTATTGGCTAGTGCAGATAAGGTAGTTTTTATTTTGTTTCCATTTATTTGGCAAGCGTAACTGGAGTATTTACTACTATCTGATAAGTCTCCATATTCACATTCTTCGTAATATGTTTTGGAAGCTGATATTATACTTTTTATAAATATATTGTATGAGGCATTTCTTGATGTGTTTACATATTCTATAACACTTGGTACTGTTATAATCATTATAATACTTAATAATACTATTACCGCTAATAACTCTATTAGGGTGAAACCTTTTTTATTCATTATATCACCTACATTTTTATTATATAATAAATATTTTCTTTTAACAAGTATTATCCTTGATATTTGTTTTGGACTAGAATTATATCATCTCCTATTTTAGTTATTTGTTTCCATTCTATTTCATATTCTTCTCTTGATAGTCTTTTGCTTCTTTTTTCTTCTAGTATTAGTGATTTTATTGTTCCTTCTTCGGTTATTACTACATCTATTATTATTCCTAATCTTTTTCCTGTATTCATATTGATTATTTCTTTTGTTTGTAAGTCTGATAATCTCACTTTAATCACCTAGTAAAGTATATGTTTTTAAAAAGACTATTTGATATATTTTTTTATATTGTTTATAGCATTTTTTTCAATACGGGAAATTTGGG
>CAVCHK010000073.1:0-2823 GCA_963601985.1 Paludibacteraceae bacterium | reverse complement strand
GAAATGGATAATAAATATAATAGGGATTTTTTAATGGTTAAGTGTGATTTGACTAATGAAGAAGAAATTGATAATATGCTTAAAGAGATATATGATAGATATAATAATATTGATGTTCTTATTAATAATGCTGGTATAGCTATTGATTGTTTATTTGAAGATAAAACTAAGGATAATTTTATTAAAGTATTAGATACTAATTTAGTAGCTGTTTTTCTTTTGAGTAAGAAGATTGGTCTTAAGATGAAAGATAATAAAAGTGGTATTATTATTAATATTAGTTCTACTAATGGGATTGATACTCCTTATATTGAGAGTGTTGATTATGATGCTTCTAAGGCAGGGGTTATATCGTTATCTAATAATTTGGCTAATTATTTTGCTCCTTATGTAAGAGTAAATACAATCTGTCCAGGATGGGTTAATACTTCTATGAATAGGGAATTAGATAATGAATTTAAATCTGGTGAAGAGGATAAGATATTGCTTGGTAGATTTGGTGAGGCTATAGAAATTGCTAATGTAGTTAAGTTTTTGATTAGTGATGATGGTAGTTATATTAATAATAGTGTTATTAGAGTGGATGGTGGTAGGAAGTGTTAGATAGTATTATTTTTGATTCTAAGAGGGATTTAAGGGATATATTTGATAAAATAGATGATATAGAAGAATTTAATAGTAGGAAAGTTCTTGATGCTTTTATTGAAAATAGTGTTAGTGAGAGTGATTTTTATTCTTCAACGGGATATGGTTATAATGATATAGGTAGAGATAAAATAGAGAGTGTATATGCTAGTATATTTAAATGTGAAGATGCTCTTGTTAGATGTCAGTTTATATCTGGTACACATGCTATAAGTACTTGTTTATTTGCTCTTCTGAGACATGGGGATGTTATGTTATCTATAAGTGGTAAGCCTTATGATACATTGGATACTGTTATTGGTTTTAATGATAATCCTTCTTCTCTTAAGGCTTTTGGTATTTTATATAAAGAGGTTGATTTGATTGATAATGATTTTGATTATGATGGTATTAGGGATATTATTACTAATAATAAAATTAAACTTGTTGAAATACAGAGAAGCAAGGGATATAGTACTAGAGAGAGTATTAGTATTGATAAGATAGAGGGGGTTATTAAGTTTATACGAAGTATAGATAAAGATGTAATTATTATGGTTGATAATTGTTATTGTGAACTTGTTAATAAGAAAGAGCCTATAGAAGTAGGAGCGGATATATGCGTGGGTTCTCTTATTAAGAATTTAGGTGGTGCTATTTGTTCTAATGGTGGATATATTGTTGGTAAAAAAGAACTGATTAATTTATGTGCTGAGAGACTTAATGTACCAGGACAAGGTAAGGAAGTTGGTCCTTCTATGGGGGGTAATAGGTATATATTAGAGGGTTTATATATGGCCCCTATGATAGTAGCAAATGCTCTTAAAACTGCTGTATATACTTCATATCTTTTTGAGAGGTTAGGTTATAGTGTAAGTCCTAAGTATAATGAAGAGAGAGTTGATATTGTAGAGAATATTATATTTAATAATGAAGATGATTTAATTACTTATGTTAAGGCTATTCAAGCTAATTCTAAGATTGATTCTAATGCTATAGCTATGCCTAGTGATATGCCTGGCTATGATGATAAGATAATTATGGCTAGTGGTAGTTTTACTCAAGGTAGTTCTATAGAGCTTTCTTGTGATGGTCCTTTGAGGAGTCCTTATATTGCTTATCAACAAGGTTCTATTAGTTATAAGTATGGTAAAATAATTGTAGAGAGAGCAATAAGTGATTTACTTAGTAGTAAAAATAGTTTATAATTGTTTTAGGAGGTAATAATGGAATTTAAAGAATTTTTAAGTCCAGAAGATGAGGATTATGATATTAATATATCTTTAAAAGAGGAAGATGGGAATAGTAAATTAAATTATCAAATGAAGGGTTCTAATAATTTGGTAGAAGATGCTTTTGGTAAGTTGTTATGTGATCTTGGTTTTCCTGAAGTATATGAGTTAGAGGAATATGGTATAACAGAAAGTGAATATGATAATCCTACTATGGATACGTTAAATAAACTAAGAAATTATGCTAGTGATATGGAAAAGAGTAGTATTAAAAGACGTTAAAAGAGAAGTTTTTACTTCTCTTTTACATATCTCTTGCTATATATTCATCATAGGTTAAATTACTATTGAATACTTTAGTAGCTAGTTCTACTCCTAAGTATCTGAAATGCCAATCTTCAAATATATATCCTGTTATGTATTCACTACCTCTTGGATATCTTAATATAAAGCCATATTTATATGAATTTTTTATTAAATAGTCATATTCTTTATCATCTTCACTTAAGTAATCCCATTTACTATTTAGTATATCTACCGCTAAACCTAATTGGTGTTCTGAGTATCCACTTCTTGCAGAATATGTTTCTGCAGCGGCAAAGCCATCTTTCTTAACATATCTTTCGTATAGTCCTTTTTGATATGTGAAAGAACGATATGTAGATCCTGCATATATTTTTAGGTTTTCTTTAGTCATATCTTCAGCCATTTCTTCAAATTTTATTTGGGCTTCTTTTCTTAGTTTCTGGGTACCACTTGAGTATTTGCTATTTACTATAGTTAAATCACTTGGTTCATAGTTTTCATCTAATTTATGGTATTTATTTACTAATACCTCTATTTTATTTGCATCTTCATTACTTATTTGGGTATCAGAAGAATAATATTCTTTATCTAAGTTTGCATTTACAAAGGTAACTATATCTTCATAGGTAAAGTCTTTTTTTATATTTGATATATCATATAC
>CAVCHK010000072.1:0-5429 GCA_963601985.1 Paludibacteraceae bacterium | reverse complement strand
TAATAATACTTTTGTTTCTAGTAATATTAATGATATTATTAAAACGAATGATATTAATGGTATTGTTAGTCTTATTTCTAATGATAAAGGTAAAGTTAGTTATAAGAATAAGAGTTATTATTATGCTTTGATTAGTAGTAATGGTTCTACTAAAATAGCTATTACTGGTGATGCTTATATTAATCTTATGAAGGCTGAAATACTTAAAATTATTTTATTAGTAGTGGGTATTACATTTATAATTATTTCTTTAGTTATTCTTATGTGGTCTAATCACTTAGTTAGTAGAATTAAAAAATTAAAAGATAAGATTGATAATATAAATAATGATAATTATAATCATAAAATGATATATGATTATGATGATGAATTGTATACCTTAGAGGTAGCTATAGAGAATATGAGGGTATATTTGAAAGAACAAGAAGAATATAAGAATCAAATGTATCAAAATATTTCTCATGATTTTAAAACTCCTATTACTGTTATGAAATCCTACATTGAGGCTTCTAATGATGGTATTGAAACTAAGGATAAAACCTTAGAGGTTTGTCAAGAACAACTTAATAAGTTAGAGGTTAAAGTGCACTCCTTGCTTTACCTTAATAAGCTTAATTACTTTCGTGAGCAGAAAGATCAGATTAATGAGAAATGTGATGTTAGTAAAGTTGTTTTTGCTTCGGTTGATAAGTTTAAGATGTCTAGAAGTGATGTTGAATTTGTTTTAGATATTGATAAGAAAAGTACTATTTTTAGGGGTAGTAATGAAATGTGGGAAGCTATTATTGATAATATTCTTAATAACTTTATGCGTTATGCTAAAAAGAAAGTTAAGATTACTGTTAAAAATAATAAGATTATTTTATTTAATGATGGTCCTAATATAGACAAAGATGTTTTGACTAATATTTTCACTCCCTACGAAAAAGGTGTTAAAGGGGTCTTTGGTCTTGGACTATCTATAGTTAAAAAAACACTTGCTTTTCTTGATTATGATATTAGTATTACTAATGAAAAGAATGGTGTTAAGTTTATAATCAGTTAAAGAGCCTATATGGCTCTTTTTAGTATAAATTATGTCTAACTTGACATAATATAAAAAAAGAAGATTATTCTTCTTTGATTGCTTCAGATTTGTTATAAAAATTTAGATAAAATACAAATTGTCGGTATAATTATAAAAAATATAATATTATTTGTATAAAATTAATAATAAATCATGATATAATATTATATGAAGTAATTATTTGTTGAAAGTTTAGAAGAAATAATAACTAATAGAATAAAGTGTAAAATGCGTAAATATTTCGGAGTAAAAAAAGTATAAGTATTAAAAAAATATGTAAAACTATAGCATTTGAAGACGATAAGAATCGTTTAAAATAAGTTAATAATGAAGAAAACTATGAAGTGTTATCAAAGTTTAAATAAATAAAAATAAAAGCAATAAAAGTAGTGTATAATAAATAAGGAGATGATATAATGATAAATCAAATTCCAGAAAATCTTTTAAAGCTAATAAATGATGGAGAATGCTCGACTGTTGAATTTAAAACTGCAAAAAAAAATCTTCCGGATAGTTTGTTTGAAACAATATGTTCAATGTTAAATAGAAATGGTGGGCATATATTCTTAGGAGTTAAAGATAATGGTGAGATTATAGGTATATATAAAGATTTTGTTAAAGATATGAGAAAAAGTTTTGCTAATTTGTGTAATAATAGTGAAAAAATAAGCCCAACTGTTCATCTCGAAATGAAAGAATATTTGTATAATGAAAAAGAGATATTATACATATATGTTTATGAAAGCTCTGATGTGCATAGAACAGTAAATAAAATATTTGATCGGAATGAGGATGGTGATTTTGAAATTACAGGAAACACATCATTAATTTCACAATTATACATAAGAAAAAGTAGCACTTATATAGAAAATAAAATATATCCATTTGCAACAATTAACGATTTAAGGAAAGATTTAATTGATAGAGCCAGAAATATGGCTGTAAACAGAGTGGCGAATCATCCATGGGCAAAAATGAATGATTTAGATATGTTAAGAAGTGCCTCATTATATGAAAAAAATTTACAAACGGGTGAAGAAGGCATCAATCTTGCTGGGTTATTACTATTGGGAAAAGATGATGTAATAGCTTCAGCATTATCTTATTACAAAACAGATGCAATATTAAAAGTTGACAATATTGATAGATATGATGATAGAGATGATATTAGAACAAATTTAATAGAAAGTTATGAAAGACTAATTAATTTTGTTAAAAAGCATTTAAATGAAAAATTCTATATAGATGGTAATCAAAGGATTAATATTAGAGATGTAATTGCACGTGAGTTATGCGTAAATCTATTAATTCATAGAGAATATGCAAATCCTATTCCTGCAAGACTAATAATAACTAAAGAATCAATAATGACTGAAAATGCTAATAGACCTAGAAACATTGGTTATATTGATCTTAACAATTATTCACCATATCCAAAGAATCCTAAAATAGCCAATTTTTTTAAAGAAATAGGTTTAGCTGAAGAATTAGGCTCTGGAATAAAAACTATAACAAAGTATAACAAAATATATAGCGGTGGGATACCAAGCTTTAAAGATGATGAAATTTTTACAGTTATAGTTCCATTAATTGAAAAGGGAACAGATATGGTGTTAGATGCTATTGAGGAAATGGACGAGTTAAAAATTAAACTATTTGATTATATTAAGAATAATAATGGTGTAAGTCGTCAAGAAATTAATGATTATATGTATCCATTATTTGATACAACAAATAAAAATGAATTGAATAATAAAACTAGATATATTATAAATTTCTTAAGAGAAAGAAACTTAATTCATAATAAGGGTACAAAAAACAAACCAAAATGGATATTGAAAAAATAAAATATTTGCAAATATCTATAATTATTAATGGTTGCAAATAAAATTAAAAATCAAAACAACTGCAAACAACTGTAAACAACTGTAAACAACTGCAAACAACTTTAAATAAGGTTTTAGAGAACATTATCTGTTTCTTTATGTTGTTAACTTAGTGATATTTTTCATTATTATACATTTTTATATGTCATATTATTATAATTAACTTTGAAGGTATAAGTAGTTAAAAAAAATTGTGTTTGATTTAACATTTTTAATTAAAAAAGTATTATTAAAAAAAGAAGATTACTCTTCTTCAATTGCTCCAGTAGGACATGATTCCATAGCATCATTAGCGATTTGTTCATTTTCACTACTAATAGGGGATTCAATTACTTTTGCTAAATTGTCGTCATCGAAATCAAATACTTTTTGATCAGTTATGCTTACACATTGTCCACAACCAATACATTTTTCTTTATTTACTTTTAGTTTCATTTTATTACCTTCCTTCTAATTAATTATATCAAAAATGTTAAAAAAAATATAGTAAATTCTTTTATTTTCATGTAAAATATGTTATTATATATATAGTAGAGGTAGAAGATATGGAAAGTAGAATGGAAAAATATTATAGAGATGATTTAAGTACCTTTGAAAGAACTAAGAGAAATCAGAGGCTTTATAATGATATTTCAGGTCAGATTGATGGATTTGATAATTTACCAATTGATGATAATGTTAATGAGATAGATGTTAGTAATCTTAAGAGTATTATTTCTAGTAGAGATGAGTATCACAAAGCAAAAGCTATGGGTAGAACTTTTGTATCTGATAAGCCTCTAGTGGAAGAAAAAAAGAAAACTAGGGATGAAAATAGGGTATATGATATTAATGTTCTTTTAGAAAACGCAAAGAATGAGATTAATAGAAGTGCAGAAGTTACTAATGATAAGAAAATTAATACTAATTTTCTAACTAATTTAGAGGATGCTAATATTCCTTATCATGATGATGCTATGGAAATTGCTAGTCAAGAAGTTAAAGAGGAAAAACAAAAGAGTAATACTGATTCTTTACCACTAGATATACTAGCTGATTTGAAAGGTAATGATAATACTGTGGTTACTGATCCTATCGTTAAAGATGAAGTTACTATGATTAAGAAAATTAAAGATGGAGAAACATTTTATAGTGGTTCGTTTAATTTTTCTAAGAAGGATTTTGATGATGTTGAAGAAGATGATGCTTTCTTTGAAAAGAATAGTCATACTGGAGTAAAAGTATTTTTCTTGATATTTGGGCTTTTGGTGCTTGCAGCGGCGATATATTTAATTATTACTAGATATGTATTATAACCAAAGTTGTTTCTTTGGTTATTTTTTCGTTGTTTTTTATATTTATATGTGGTATAATTTATTTGTTGGTTGTTATGTCCTCGTAGCTCAGTAGGATAGAGCGATTGCCTCCTAAGCAATAGGTCAACAGTTCGATTCTGTTCGAGGACGCCATTTATTATTTATATTTATAAATTTTCTATCTATAGATAGAATTTTTTCTTTTATTGTTAGAAAATGTAATAAAATGACTGTTTTTCTGTAAAAATAGTGCATTGTTATTGTAAATTGTTTTAATTAATGTTATAATCTTTAATGAAAAAAGCGGAAGGAGGGATAGAATGTCAGCAGGAACTAAAGTAACTGTTAGTGTTAAAGATAATGATGTTGAATTTGCTTTAAGAAGATTTAAAAATCAAGTAGCACGTAACGGTAATCTCTCTAAAGCTAAGGAAAGAGCAGAAGGATATAAGAAGCCAGGAGTAAGATTAAAAGAAGAGAAAAAACAAAATATAATTAATTCTAGAAAGAAAAATAGAAAAAATTACTAAGGAGCGATATTATGACATTAGCTGATAGAATAAATAATGATTTAAAAGATGCAATGAAAAATAAAGATAGTTTTAAACTTGGTGTTATTAGAATGATTAAGGGTGCTATGCAATTTGAGAAACCTAATCCTCGTGAGGAACTTACTGATGATGATGTTATTAAGGTAATATCTAAGCAGATTAAAATGAGAAAGGAATCTATAGTTCAATTTGAGGCTGCTAAGAGGGATGATTTGGTAGAACAAAATAAAAAAGAAATTGCTATTTTAGAAGAATATATGCCAGAACAATTATCAGAAGAAGAATTAAATAAAATAATTGATAAGGTATTTTTAGAAGTTAATCCTACTAGTATGAAAGATATGGGAAATATTATGAAGGCTTTAACTCCTCTTGTAAAAGGTAAAGCTGATATGTCAGAAGTTAATAAATTAATAAAAGAAAGACTTTCCTAGTCTTTCTTTTAATATAATATATTATTTTTAGACTACAGGCTAAAAATAACTCTCTAAGACCTTAGGCTTAGAGAGAATAAAAAAACACAATAAATGTGTTTTATTTTCTTAATGGGACGGAATGTGGGAATCGAACCCATATATAAAAATAATCAGAAAGGATTATTTTGGAATATTATGTTATTTATGATAAAGAT
>CAVCHK010000071.1:0-3763 GCA_963601985.1 Paludibacteraceae bacterium | reverse complement strand
ATGTACGAAAGTGATAATTGGGACAAAATAGAAAAAATAGTAGTTGATTATTTTAATCATTAACTACTATTTTGCCCCGAAAAATTTTTTACACCCATTAATTAAGTAATTATTGACCAATTGCATTTTTTTTAGTATAATAAGTAACCAAAGGAGAGGAATATTATGAAATTTATTGAGAATGACATTTTATATTATGAAGGAGAGCATGTTGTTAATATTATAGTTAATATGATTGAACAATGTGTTTATGCACCTGAAGAATCTTATGAAACAGATGTTAAATATATAGATTTTTATGACTTAGGTAAAGGAATGGAATTTAAAGTTCCATCAGGATATAAATTAATTAATACTATTTATATGAACAAATATCAATTATTATATACTTTAGTAAATGAAATTCCTGTTATTGTAGAAGATAGTGTTTTTAGAAATGACGTAGTATTGGGTAAACCATATTTGAATAATGGCATGAAACTTACTAAATATAAAAGAATATAACAAGCATAAACTTATATGATAGCAAGAAAAGTATTAACATAATATAATATTAATATTTTTTTAATTTTGCCTATATTATAAGTTTTTTCTTTATATTATACTGTAATTTGTTAATGTTATTTACAAAATATTCTTTATTATCTCATTCATGATAACGATATATTTATCACATTTTATTTACAATATCAACAAATCAATTGACAAAAAGATAAAAAAGTGCTATCATATTAACCAATTTCAAAGGGAGGTTTTATATTATGAAATTAAGAAATATTTTATTAACATTTTTAATAGCATTAATATCATTATTAGGAGTTAATGTTAGTGCAGCTGCTACTGCACCAAAGAATTATACAGTAAGATTCCAAGACTTACATAGATTATCAGGAGCCAACTACTTTAGCGGAATGAATTTCCACTTTTACTACAAAGTAAATAAAGATGGAAAAGTAATCTATTGTATGCAAAGAACAAGTGATGTTGTAGATTCTAGTGAAGTATACAC
Source organism: Paludibacteraceae bacterium (assembly GCA_963601985.1). Lineage (GTDB taxonomy): Bacteria > Bacillota_I > Bacilli_A > RF39 > UBA660 > CAG-302. The sequence continues at coordinate 2,754 of CAVCHK010000071.1, read as the reverse complement.
CCTAAGTAAAGAATTAGGACCACAGTACGCATACGTAATGGAAAACGGTTATCCAAACAAAAGCCTAACTGGTAATAATGATGAAGATTATTATATTACAGGTTTAGCCATTTGGTTCTTAATCAATCCAAATGATACTATATTTGATTATTTTGACTTTACAAACAATACTTATCGTGGTAAATATAGCAAAAACGTTGAAATAATAAACAAATTAGTTGTAGGGGCAGGATCATATAAATACGCTACTCCATCAGTAAAACTAAACCTATCAAATAATAAGTTATCACTAGATAGCTCAAATGAATACTATATAAGTGATGCTATAACAATAACATCATCAAATATAAAAGGAAACTATACATTAAAATTAAATAATGCACCAAAAGGTTCCCTATTAGTGGACAAAGATGGAAACGAATACAAAAGTGGTAATGTAGTATACGTAAAAGTACCAGCTAAAAATGTTAGTTCTATGAACGTAGACTTCACACTTGAAGTTAGTGCAAATGGAGTAATAAATAAAGCATATCTATATGTACCAACTCACTCGAGATACCAAACTACCGCAGCATTATATCCAGAGAATACGAATGCAAGTGATTCATTAAAACTAAATATCACCAAAGTATCAAAAGTAGAAATAAGCAAGAAAGATGCTACAACAAAAGAAGAATTACCAGGAGCAAAACTAACAGTAAAAGATGAAAAAGGAAACATCATCGATTCTTGGACATCAACAAATGAAGTTCATATAATCGAAGGATTAGAACCTGGTAAATATACCCTAACTGAGGAAATGGCACCAGAAGGATATAAACTAAGTACTGAAACAATAACATTTACTGTAAATAATGATGGTACTGTAGATAAAAAAGTAGTAATGTATAATGCACCTAAAAAGACTATACTAATAAGTAAAAAAGACTTTACTACTAGTGAAGAGTTACCAGGAGCAAAACTAGAACTTAGAAATGAAAAAGGCGAGTTAGTAGAAGCTTGGGTATCAACAAATGAGCCACATGCTATTGAAGGACTAGAGCCTGGTAAATATACCCTAACTGAAGTATTAGCACCAGAAGGATATGAATTATCTAAAGAAACAGTAACATTTACTGTAAATGATGATGGTACTGTAGATGAAGATATAATTATGTACAACAAACCAGAAACCATCGAAGTACCAAGCACAGGATCATTTAAAACAATTACAACATCCTTAGCAGGAATACTTATTATAGGATTAGGTTCTGCATTAATATACAGAAACTACAAAAAGAATAATGAGGAAATATAATTTAAAATACCAGATAGCAGCGGGAGTAATACTTGTCATAAGTGGTACTCTCGTTTTACTATCTGACTATATAAAAGAAAAAAGGGATGTTGTATTTAGTGAAATGAATTTAGCCTTATCAGGAACAGTTACAAGTGATACTATTCCTGTCAAGGAAGAAGAAATAGAAGAAGTACAAGAAGTACAAGAAGATAATAACTATACATATGAAGAATACCTAGGTATAATAGATATACCAAAAATAGAATTATATAAAGGATTTTATAGCAAAACATCAAACTTAAATAACGTAAAATTCAATTTATATGTATTACCATCATCAAATTATCCAGATGAAGAAAACGGTAATCTAATTATCGCGGGGCATTCAGGAAACTACAGTAATAGTTACTTTGCTAATCTATATAAATTAGAAAAAGAAGATACCATAACTATTCATTACAATAATAATAAATATATATATCAAATAGTAAATATATATACCGAAGAAAAAACAGGTAAAGTAAGAATATTCAGAAACAAAAACAAAACAACCTTAACACTAATTACCTGTACTAAAGATGATGACTATCATCAAACAATCTATATCGCAGAGCTTATAAATAAAGAATAAAAATAAATAAAGGGGGTGAAGAAAATGACCTATTTAACAATATTAGAAAAATTAAAAGTATTACTAGATATTCTTTTAGATTATAAATTAATACTAATAAGCACTATAACACTAATAATACTTACTATCTTATACCTAGTAAAATTATTAAATAAGAAAAAATATACCTTAGCAATAATACTAACATTTATATTAACATTTACTATAAGTATAATAAGTAATTATAAAGTATTATCAACACTATTTGATAACTTTATGACAATATTTATAAGAGGAATATATTTTCCATCAATATATGTATATATAATTACTTTATTCGTAGTATTAATAGCCTTTATAATGACTATATTAAGCACTAAATTACCTAAAAGATATAAATTAGTAAACATAATAACATTCATAATAAATAACATATTCTTAGCTATAGTATTAAATATTGTAGCCAAAAATAAAATAGATGTCTTTTCAATAAACTCCCTATATACTAATACAAATTTAGTAGTAGTATTAGAACTTAATATATCTATGATAATTCTATGGATATTATCATTAATAGTATTATATCTAACAGATGCTATAACACTAAAATTAACTTCTAAGAAGATAGTAAAACCTATAGATAATATTACTACAAATATCATAGAAGACACACCATTAGAAGAGTCTTCTCCTTCTATAATAGAAAAAGAAGAACCAGTATTACCACTAGAAGTAAAAGAATTTCAAAAAGAAGATACAACTACATTTAATGATATATTAAATGGAAAATTAGAAGTCATCTACTATGACAATAATATAAATAATCAAAAGTACAGTATAACAGATCCACAAAAGACATATGAAA
>CAVCHK010000070.1:0-2332 GCA_963601985.1 Paludibacteraceae bacterium | reverse complement strand
ATATTATAGTAGAACTTAATTTAAAGAAGTTATCAGATAATTTTAATATAGATTATGAAACTATAAAAGATAAATATAATAAGTTAATTAAAAATAAAAAAGAGGTTGTTAGGGAGATTAAACCTAAGAAGACTTATAATAAATATGGTATGGCAGAGAATTATCTTATTTATTATATGTTAAAGAATGAAAAGGTACTTAATATGGTTGAAAATAGAGTTGGATATTTTCCAGATAAAAATATTAGAGAATTATCTAATGAAATTATTTACTATTTTCATAAATATGGTATAATAAATGTCGCTGATTTTATTAGTTATATATCTTTTAATGAGGAACTTTTGAGTACTTTAAAAGAAATACTGGCTATGGATATTAAAGAGGACTTTTTAATAGAGGAGATTAATGATTATATTTCTGTTATAAATGAGTATCATAAGAGAGTAAAGATTGATAGTTTAAATAAGAAATTAAAAGAGGAAAAAGATCCGTTAAAACAGGCTGATATTTCTTTAGAGATTATGAAATTAAGGGGAGTGAAGAAATGATAAATGAAGTTAAGAATTTTGATCAAAGAAAAGAAGCACTTATTAAGAAGGGGAAAGAGATTGGTTTTATTACTTATGAGGAGTTAGCGGAAGAGTTAAAGGGACTTGAGGTTAGTAGTGATTTACTTGATGAACTTTATAATGCTCTTATGGAGAATGATATTAGTGTTATATCTGAGAGTGATTTGGATGATGGTGAAGAAGATGATGGTGGTAATTTAGAGGATATTCTAAAAGATGATAGTATTGCTAAAGAACTAACTATTAATGATCCTGTTAGAATGTATCTTAAGGAAATTGGTAAGATTAGTTTGCTTTCACTTGATGAGGAGACTGAACTTTCTGAAAAGATTGCTGAAGGGGATGAAATGGCTAAGAATAGACTTGCTGAGTCTAATTTAAGGCTTGTTGTTTCTATTGCTAAGAGATATGTTGGTAGGGGAATGCTTTTTCTTGATTTGATTCAAGAGGGGAATATTGGTCTTATGAAGGCTGTTGAGAAGTTTGATGCTACTAAGGGATATAAGTTTTCTACTTATGCTACTTGGTGGATTAGACAAGCTATTACAAGGGCTATTGCGGATCAGGCTAGGACTATTAGGGTACCTGTTCATATGGTAGAGACTATTAATAAGCTTTCTAGATTTCAAAGACAACTTACTCTTGAACTTAATAGGGAACCTACGGATGTTGAACTTGCAGAGAAGATGAATATGTCTCCTGAAAAGATTAGAGAAGTTATTAAGATTGCTCAAGATCCTGTATCTCTTGAGACTCCTATTGGGGAAGAAGAGGATTCACATCTAGGTGACTTTGTTCCTGATGAGAGTAATATGTCCCCTGAGGATTTTACTATTCATGAAATGCTTAAGGAAGAAATTAGTGATGTTCTTCTTACTTTAACAGAGAGAGAAGAACAAGTTCTTAGACTTAGATTTGGTCTTGATGATGGTTCTTCTAAAACTCTTGAAGAGGTTGGTCAAATGTTTGGTGTTACAAGAGAGAGAATTAGACAGATTGAGGCTAAAGCTTTAAGGAAACTTAGGCATCCTTCCAGAAGTAGAAAACTTAAGGATTTTCTAAATGAATAAGTTATCTCGTAGATTAGAAGTAGTAGCTAGTTATGTTAGTAATAATTCTAAGGTTATTGATATTGGCTGTGATCATGGTCTTTTATCTATTTATCTTGCTTTGAAGTATGATAATATTAGGGTTATTGCTAGTGATATTAATGAAAAGGCTATAGGTAATGCTATAGATAATATTAATAAAATGAATCTTCAGGATAAAATTGATGTTAGAGTGGGTAATGGTCTTTTGGTTGTTTCTCCTAGAGAGATTGATACTATTGTTATTAGTGGTATGGGGGCTAATACAATAGTGGGTATTCTTAAATATAGTAGAGATAAACTTATTTATGTAAAAGATATTATTATTCAGAGTAACACTGATTTGTATTTTTTGAGAAAGAATATTACTTCTTTGGGTTATTATATTGCTGATGAGTCTTTAGTACTTGATAAGGGTATTATTTATACTGTTATTAAGTTTTCTAAGGGTAAGAAGTGGTATAGTTATAAAGAATTATATCTAGGTCCTATACTTCTTCAAAAGAGGGATGATTTGTTTAAGATGAAGTATAGTAAGGAAGCTGATACTCTTAGAATGATTAGACAAAATATTAATAAAGGGCATTATTTTTATAAGAAGAGATTAGAGAGAAATATTAGAATCTTAGAGAAGATGGGAATGTAATATTTCTTTTTTTTGGTATATTTTTATAT
>CAVCHK010000069.1:1478-3456 GCA_963601985.1 Paludibacteraceae bacterium | reverse complement strand
CCAACCATATTTCGTTTTTTTGTACAAATATACTAAAAAATCAATAAATTAGGAAGTGAACCTAACTTATTGATTTTATTTTGACTACTTTTTCAGCAGTCTCACTATAATAGTTCTCTTTTTCTAGTGTCAAAAAGAAGTAAAAAGTATAGTTAATATAGAAATAACATATGATTTATGATATAATTAATATGGTTATTATAAAGAAGGGGGTAATATAATGAATAATTTAGAAATTAATAATAATACTACATTTGAAAGTATAAAACATACCGATGAATATGGAAATGAATACTGGGAAGCAAGAGAACTGCAAGAAGCATTGCAATATACTGAATGGAGAAAATTCAAAGGTGTAATTGATAAAGCGAAAATTGCTTGTGAATCAAGCGGTTATAAGGCTTTAGAACATTTTGTCGGCACCGACAAAACATCAAATATGCCAAATGGTGGTGTAAAAATCATTGCTGATTACAAACTATCAAGATACGCTTGCTATCTAATAGCTCAAAATGGAGATAGTAGGAAAAAGAGTGTTGCTCTTGCTCAAACCTATTTTGCTGTGCAAACAAGAAAAATGGAATTAACCGAAAGAGAATATTCTAGTTTAACCGAAGATGAAAAAAGACTATATCAAAGAAGTTTAACTAAAAAAGGTAATTACTCATTAAATAAAGCTGCAAGAGATGCAGGCGTAAAAAACTTTGATAAGTTTCATAATGCAGGATATAAAGGATTATATAATGGCGAAACAGCTGATGATATTGCTAAAAGAAAAGGATTAAGATACAGAGAAGACATCTTAGATAATATGGGTAGTGAAGAGTTAATTGCCAATTTATTTAGAATATCACAAACAGAATCTAAATTAAGAAAAGACTATATAAAAGGAGAAATGCTAGCAACAAAAGTGCACTATAATATTGGTAAAAATATTAGAGAAGTTATAGAAAAAAATGGTGGAACTATGCCTGAAGATTTACCAACACCAGATAAAAGCTTAAAACAAATAGAAAAAGAAAACAAAAATAGAATGTTAGAAGGTACTAAATAACATTATTTAGAAGTGAAATAGAAGTGAAATTTGACAAAAACCATTAAATTTGCTATAATAACACCTGTCTTTTTTCAAAAAGACGGAAAGAAGTGAATGAAATGAAACCAAGCGGGCTCATAAGAGCTATGATGGCTTCTTTATTAACTTTAGGAATAAGTACTAGTATAATTTACTATAATAAAGTACTTGATAATAAGGATATTGTATATGCTAATGAGTTATATAATCCTGCTGTATATACAGAAGAACTTGTTAGTGTAGATTTAATTAATAATGAAGAAATAAAAGAGGAAACAAAAGAAGAACCAGAGGAGATTGCACCTTCTAGAGTAGAAGTATATGATAATCTAACTATAGAAGAATTAACAGATAAATTAAATAGAACTTTATCCTCTGATTTATCCGGTATGGGATCTTATTTTGCTGAAAATGCAATAAACCTTGGAGTAGACCCATATCTAGCAGTAGCAATAGCTATGCATGAGACAGGTTGTACATGGAACTGTTCATCCCTTACTAAAAATTGTAATAACGTAGGGGGTCAAAAAGGTGAAGGGTGCGGAGCATATAAGGCTTATGATACCCTAGAAGAAGGTATATATGGTTTTATATTAAATATAAAAAATAACTATGTAGACTATGGCCTTTATACTGCCGATGAGATGAATCCTAAATATGCAGAAGATCCAGAGTGGTCCTCTAAAGTTAATAAATATATTGAAAAAATTAAAAATAGCTAGTTATTCTAGCTATTTTTTATTCTTATAAACAAAAAAGTAATAAAAACAGTTGTATAAAAATATAAAAATATGATATAATTAGGTAGATGTTTTTGGGAGGAGGAGTAATAATGGCAAAGAAAAACGAAAATAGAGCATTAGTTTCTTTGATGTGTCAAGATTGTAAAAATATAAACTATTC
>CAVCHK010000069.1:0-1468 GCA_963601985.1 Paludibacteraceae bacterium | reverse complement strand
TATAAATCAATTAAAAATAAAAAGAACACTCCAGAGAAATTAGAATTAAATAAATATTGTAAACATTGTCGTAAGACAACAAAACACAAAGAAACAAAAAAATAGGAGGGTAAAAGATGATAAATGTTAATGACTTTAAAAATGGTCAAACAATAAACTATGATGGTAACTTATATCAAGTTTTAGAATTTAATCATGTTAAACCTGGTAAAGGAGCCGCTATTGTAAAAGCTAAACTTAAAAACTTAAGAACAGGTTCAATTGCTGAATATACATTTAATGCAGGTATTAAAGTACCTACTGCTCATGTTGAAAAACAAAAGATGCAATTTCTTTATGCAGATGGAGATACTTATAGCTTTATGAATATGGAAACATATGAACAAGTTGAATTAAATAAAAAGCAAATAGAAAATGAAGTAAAATATTTAAAAGAAGGATTAGAAGTTATTCTTATTTTCTTTGAAGGAGAAATGCTTGGTATAGAACTTCCAGAAAAAATAGACTTTGTTATTACTAAAACAGAACCAGGTATTAAAGGAAATACTGCTACTAATGCTACTAAAGATGCAATTATTGAAACTGGTATGTTAGTAAAAGTTCCTTTATTTATAGAACAAGGTGAAGCTATAATTGTATCTACTAAAGATGGCAAATATGTCTCTAGAAAGTAGATACTTTTTTCTAAAAAAAGAGTATATATGAAAAATATAGATAAGAAAAAATATAGTATATGATAGTATATATAAATAACCTAAATCAACAGCAGACAGATAAAGGTCTATTTAATGGTACAGTATTCTTTAGTGTAAGTGACGAAAATAAAGTAGAATCAGATTTTGGTAATTAAAACAATATAGTAAATTATTAACTATAAGTTAATATAATTTACTATATTTTCTTTTAGTGGTATAATAATAATGTGGTAAGTATGAAATATATAGACAAATATTTAGAATATTTAAAAGTAGAAAGAAAATATAGTAATAAAACAATAATATCCTATCAAAATGATCTAATAGAATATAACGAATTCTTAGGAAATAACTTTACTAGTATCTTAGATATTAATAGTGATATAACACAAAAGTATATGAAATACCTATATGATAGAGGTATTACTAAATCAACTATCAGTAGGAAACTAACCTCTATTAGAGGTTTATACAACTATTTAATAAGAGAAGATATTACTAAAGATAATTACTTTAATCAAATATCTAATCCTAAAAAAGATAAATATCTTCCAAAATACCTAAAGGAAAACGAATTAGATAAACTATTCTCATCTTCTAGTAGTAATACTGAATTAGAACAAAGAGATACACTTATTATCGAACTCCTTTATGCTACAGGAGTAAGAGTAAGTGAATTAGTAAATATAAAAATTGATGATATAGATATGAAAAACAAAACAATAAAAATATTAGGTAAAGGAAATAAAGAAAGAATAGTTCTTTATAATAAT
>CAVCHK010000068.1:0-9486 GCA_963601985.1 Paludibacteraceae bacterium | reverse complement strand
ACTAGATATAGGATAATCACCATCCATAACAAAAGTAACTTCCCTCTCATTAACAATACTCTTATCAATTACATTACCCAAATTAACAGTAATCTTACCATCATCTACATCATAAAAGAATATCTTATCACCAGGTTTAATCTCACTATTATCCCCTCTATCAACAATAACTAAATCACCCTTATCATAAGCTGGTTTAAGTTCTTCATCTCTAACAATAATAAATGACTTACCATTAACCACACTAATATTATAATCATTATATTTAAGTAAAAGAAAAGTAAGTAAAATAGCTACTATAGCATAAATAATCAAAAATATAACTCCTATAATTTTTAAAACCTTCTTCATATTATCACCACAACTTTAGTATAGCATATAAACATTTCTTATGCAAGTAATTTTCATTACAAATCCATATTCATAGAGGCCTTAACAAATTTAATCTTATCATAACTAATACCAAGATTATCCATAATAATACTATTTATAATAACCCTAATATTAAAGATAACATTATCAATATTACTATCCATAAATAACTCCCTATTAAGTTCAAAACCAAATAAATTATACTTATCCATAATCATAGTAACAATATCCCTCTCATCATTAATCAAAATATTAGAAAGAATATTAATATAAGGATAATTAACAAACTCACATAAATCACTATACTCATTCTCATTACTTATATCATTCTTCTTCATAAGAATATTCAAATAATTATAATTAGAAGATACCAAATACAATATATCATACAAAGTAGAATCCTCATTAAGTAAACCTACCTTCTCTAAAAAATAATTAACCATAGCCTCATCATACAAACCATTCAATGTATTAATATCCCTATTAACAAGACTATTATAATAATCAAATTTCCCCATTTTACCCCTATTAATAAGTTTAAATATCTTCTTATTCTGTTTAAATATCTTATTCTCTAATTTACTAATCTCTTTTCTTTTAGTATTATATATTCCCTTATATTTATCCCTATCCTTATAAAGATCCTTAATACCTAAAATAATATACCCAAACCTCAAATAACCCTTATACTCCAAAATAGAATGTAAGAAAGATAAAGAATCCAAATAAACATCATTAGTACTATTATCATTAAATATATAACCATAAGATTTCTTAACCTTATCAGGACTATAATCATTAATATCCATCAAATCATTCAAAAAACAATTAACAATAAACTTCCTACTCCCACTTTCCATCTCCTCTCTCATAATATAAAGATTATCATAATCACTCTTAATATTAATAGAAGAAATCCCCCTATAATAATTATCAAACTTATCTATATTCATATAATACAAATACTTAAAATTAACAGTAATATGACTAATAACATCAGGACATTTCCAATAAATATCCTCAAAATAACCCTTAAGAATACTATCTCTATCACTACTATCACAAACACTTAAAAACTTATCCATATATAAATTAGAATAATAACTAAAACAAAAATCCCCTTTAGTAATATTAACACCTACCATTCTAAATATATCAATAATACACATAATATCACTATTAATATCACTAAGTTCATCATTATAAAAATGACTAAGCTTATAAAGCATTCTATCAAGAGAACTCTTCTCATAAGAAGAAGCAAAATCATTAACCAAATAAACCTTCTGATAAGCCTCATCCTCTAATTTTTTAATATTACTAACCTCTATATCCTCACCAATATTAACATACTCATCTCTTCTCTTAGCAATCTCTAAACCAATAATATCCCTATAACCCCCATATTCATCAGTAAGAGCCATAACCTTATCTTTATATATCTTATTATTCTTAACATTATTCCTAGGAAGTGCATCTAGCACTTCCTTTAAAACACCAATTTTTTTAACATATTCTTCTAACATCTATTCTTCCCCCATTTCCTTATCAAGCTCTGTTATAAACGTGCATACAAGCTTATAAAGTTCCATTAACTCATTATCACTAAGTTCCTCGATATTTTTCCTTGTCATAACTCCTCCTATCTTATTATAAAGTACTTATATACTTCACCAATATACTCATTATTATCATATAAACTAAACCCAAACCTATAAGTACCAGTAGGCAAATTCTCCTTAAAGTGCATACTAACTGGTAAATTATCCACAGGATTAGTACTAATATAATACTCATACTCATTAGAACTACTATCAATATTATCACTAATATAATCCCTTAAATCAACAAGATTATAATTCCTACTATAAATACTACTATAATCCCTTCTATAAAGCCTAACCCTAACATTAGGATTATCAAGAAAAGAAGAATAATTCATCGTAAATACATAAGCATTAGTATTATTAAGATTATTACCACTATCCTTATCAATAAACATAAACTTATCACTATTAGTAATCTTAAGACCATATAAAGTATCAATAATATTAAACTTAATCTCTATCCTACTATCATTACCACTATAATAAATACCATCAGAAGAACCAAAAGAAGAAATAACCAAAGTATACATACCAGTAGATAAATTACTATTTGCAGTATCAATAACAATCTTAGAACTCATATTACTAAGCTTATCAGCAATACATATTCTAACAGTACCATTATACCTAGGATAATAAGTATTACCATCATAAATAAAAGTTATACCCATCAAACTAGAACTATTAAGAAGATTACCATTACTATCATATATAGATAACATAATACCCATTTTCTCATCATCATACCTAGTATCATATACAATATTATTATTAACAGTACTTTGCGTAAACACAGTATTAAAATTAAACGTCGTCTTATTACCAAGATAAACATCACTATCACTAAGAGAACCATTCAAAACAATACTAGCATCCTTATCATAATACAAATTATACCTCATATTTTCCTGTTCAATACCAAGTACACTAATAAGAGTCTGATTATCACTATTTCTCATTTCAAGAAGTAAAGACTTATCAAGAACATCACTACTAATATTAGCATCCTTAAAATCAACCATAAATATAAATTCCTCTATAGCCCTACCATCCTGATAATAAATCCCATTAGAAGAAGCATCATCATAATTATTATCCAAACTAGTACTACCCATCCGTACAAATAAAGACAAATCATAAGAAACTTCCCCATATAAATTATACTCATTAAGAAACCTATCATAATCATCACTACTAACAACATAATAATAATAAACAGGCTTATCCTCCTTATGAAAATCAATCATAGTAATCTTCGTATTAACAGGATATAAATAAGTAGAAACCAAACTACGATGATAACCATCCTTATAAGGACTACTATCACTCTCAAGAAATAAAGAATAATAAGCACTAAAACTACTCTTAGTAGTAATATCCACCTTACTAGTAGCAAACATCTCATACTCATAACCAGATGTAATACTGCCCTCATAATCATTAGTATTATATAAAGCAGTAGATAAATTAACATTAATATTAATTCTCTTAACATCATTATTCAAATCATCAATAGGAGTAATCGCAGCCATAGAAATAGTAACACTACCCAAATCCCCACTAACAGTAAGATTCTTAGAATGATAGAAGTAGAAAAGCAAAGATGCAGCAGCATCAACATTCTCTCTCTCATAATCCAAAGTACCAATTATATTACTATCACCCGAAGTAACAAAACTAGTATTACCCTTAGTAATCCAACCACTACTACCACTTCTCATATTAAGACCAAATACACTATTAGCCTTATCACTATCGCTATTAACCCTAGCAATATCCTTATAAGAAACTAAAGAAATACCCTCTTTAAGTTCATTAAAACTAACCCCAAGTAAAGAAAACGTCGTATTAGAACTAACATGATTAATCAAAGATAACTCATAAGTACCAAGAGTAGAATACTTAGAAGCAGTCAAATTAATCTCATAAGAATCAACCTTCTCACCAATATTCCACATATAAAAGTTAGTATCACTAGGAGTAGGTTCGATATATTTCATAATAACATAACTATTATCATCACTACCATAATTAGAATAAAAACCATTCTTAGTAATATCATGATTAGTCAAATGACTACCCAAAACATAACTACCCTTAGTAAAATAGAAAATATCACCACTAGAAATACTATCACCATAATCATAATCACCATATAAAGAAGTATTAATATTCCCACTGCGAGAAGTATTATACATACCAAAGAAAGTCATACCAGAAACCTCACCATAACTAGTCACACTCTCATTAGTAGCTATATTAAGATTCTTACCCTCATACATATAAATCCTATTATCAACATTCTTACTAATAGTACCACTATCATTATCAATAATAACACTACCAACAGCCTCTTTACCATCCAAAATAGCTCTACTAGAAAACTTCTTAAGTAAATTAGCACCCGTTTTCAAATAAAGAGAAGAACTATTAACAAGCTTAAGCTCATCAATTCTACTAAGCGTAAACAATACATTAGAATACTCATTAGTCCTATCAGTAGCCCCAGACAATTCAATAAAAGAATTATCAATAGTAACAACATCACTTCTCTGAATAGATACATTCCTCTTAATATCACTCTTACTACCATAATTACTAATATTAATATAACTATATCCCGATGTACTAGAAGCATTACCACTACCAAATATAGAACCAAGAATATCAAATTTAGAATAACCATTACCATCAATATTAATGTTAATACCATCAGTTACACTAATAAAAGAATAATCATATATAAGACTACCACTAGCATTAGCCTCTCCACCACCAAATACCGTACCAGAGATACTAATATCACTAACAATAAGCTTATCATTACTAGATACATTATTACCAATATTAACAAAAACCTCACCATATACCGTAGCAGTATTACAACCACCATATACATTACCAAGAATATTACCACCAACAATATTAACATTACCAACTATCTTCTTACCACTATCATCACCGCTATTAGCAGCATTACCACCACCAAATACATGCTTTCCAATATTAGCACCATTATCAATATCAAGAGAAGTATTACCATTAACTATAGCACTATTACCATTACCACCAGCATATACACTATCAGAAATAAAACTACCAGATACATATACATAAGTATTACCACCTATCTTAGCAGCATTACCACCACCATATATATTCTTATTAATAGTAGCATCTAAAGTAGTAACACTAGTATCACCCATAACCATACCAAGATTACCACCACCATATACATAATCAATAACACTACCACTATCAATAAGTAAAGAAGTATTACCCATAACCTTAGCAGGATTATCATCACTATCAATCACACTGCCACTACCTTCTCCACTGCCACCTCCATATACACTATCAAACTTACCAGAAGAGATATGAACACTACTGCTACCATTTAAACTAGCATCTTCTCCTCCACCATATACACTCGTAGCATTACAATTACTAACAGTTAAAACAGATACAACATCACTATCACTACTACCCAAAGAAGCACTCTTGCCTCCACCAAATATACTACCCAAAATATTACTACCACTAATATTAGAAGTAACACTGCCTAAAGTAGCACCAACATTACCACCACTATAAACATTACCATTGACACTAGTATTAGTAACATCAAGCAAAATATTACCATTAACTTTAGCGGCATTACCACCACCATATATATTCTTATAAACAGAAGAATCACTAATATTCACACTAACACTATCAATATCCCCCTTATTACCACCACCATATATATATGAAGCAAATATAGAAGAAAGTAAAATATTACTACTACCACTAGTGGCATTCTCTCCTCCACCATATATAGTATCAATATTACCACAAGTAAGATTAATATTAGATATAGAAGTACTACCACCAGCATTATTACCACCATATAAATTCAAAATAGAACTACCATTACTACTATAACCAGTATACCTATTCCCATTATTATCATAACCAACAATACTATATCCATATATATTAAATTCATCAAAACTAACATAAGAATGAATATTAAAACTAAAACTCAAAGAACTACCACTATCAATAACATTAGTACCATACCAATTATTAACCTCATTAGCATGAAAATAACCATTTAACATATCAACTTTAACACTAGACCAATTAGAATCAAATATACCATCACTAGTCATAATATACAAATCCCATTTTACCAATTCACTATTAGAATTATTCACAATATTAACATCAATAGTCTCACTAGATAAAATATCACTAGCTCCTGAATTATTAATAGAAGACTCACTATAACTAACATCAAGAGATAAAGAATTATCACTACTAGCAAGAGTACTCAAAATATTACTATCATTAACATTACCATTCTTATTAGAACCACCAAAAATACCCCTAGCAGTAACATTACCCATATCAATATTAGTAGAAGTAGCACCAGCCTCATTACCACCACCATATACATCTATAACATTACCATAATACAAATTAACATTAGTAGTAGTACTAAAAGCCTTAAGACCACCACCATATATAAAGTCAATATTACCACCATATAAATTAACCTCAGTCCTATTAGTAATACCACCAAGATTATTACCACCATATACACTAGTAGCACTACCCTCATTAATAGTAACATAACTATTAGGAACATCACCACTCTTATTAGAACCACCAAACAAACTATTACAAGAAGCATTCAAAGTAACAACACTCTTACCAGTAACAGAAGTCTCACATCCCCCACCATATACAGTATCAACTTCTCCACCATTTATCAAAACATTAGTATTACCAGTAGTTCCGCCAAGATTATTACCACCATATACATTATTAACCTTACCCCCACTAGTAGTAACATTACTGCTATCAACTACACCATTCAAATTAGAACCACCAAATATAAAATCAGCACTTCCACCATTCAAATAAACATTAGTAACTAAAGCACCACTCTCATTACCACCACCATATACATTATCACTGTTTCCACCATTAATAACAACATTAATAATAGAAGTAATATTACCACTCTTATCATTACCACCATAAACATTACCAATAATACCATCATTAATAGTAACAAGAATATCACCATTAACATAAGGAATAAAAGAACTATTACCCTCTCCTCCACCGAAGACATTACCAATAATACCTTTATTAACCAAAACACTAACTGAAGAGTTACTCTCACTAGGAGAACTACTACCATTAACAGTACCATAAGCACTACCACCATAAACACTACCATTAATAATAGGAGTATACTTACTATCATTATCCCCAACTATTATATTAACATTATCCCTAACAAAAGTACCAATTTCACTAGAAGAAGAATAACCACCTCTTCCACCACCATATACATTATTAGTAACTTCTCCACCATATATACTCAAATTAACACTACCATATATAGTCCCAAGAGAATTACTACCACCATATATAGAACCAAGAACATTACCATTATACATTACAATATCAACAGTACCACTACCACTATCACTGCCCATACCATTATTATTACCCCCACCATATACAGAATCCATTACAAATCCATCATTAATAATAACCTTAGAATAAGCACTGTCATTACTAACCCCAGTAGCACCATAATTACCCCCACCATAAATATTCCTATTAACCGTAGCATCACCATCTAAAATAACAATAGAATTATCACTAGAACCAATCGTAGAAGTACCACTCTTACCATTACCAATACCAAATACACTACCAGCTTCAGCACCATATAAAGTACTATTATTCTTAACATATTCATCTTTTCCAATAATAGCATTACCACCAATATAAATATATGGAGTACCATTCAAAGTACCATCACTACCACTACCCTGATAACCATTAGAACCACCAAACACACTATAATTAACAGTACCACCAGTAAGCGATATAATCCTATTACCATAAGTAGCATCCTCACCTGCACCACCGAAGATACAGTCAACTTCACCACCAGTCATACCAATATAAATAGCATTATAACTACTCCTATTCTGACTAACTAAAGGACCACCTATCAAATTATAAATATATCCACCCATAACCAAAACCCTATTAGGAGCATATAAAGTACCACCATATCTACCACCAACATAGATACCACTACTATAATCATATTTCCCAATACCAAAAGAACCACTCTTAACAGTCAAATCAAAAGCATAATCATTACTACTACTATTAGTACTATAAATACTACCTCCCCAGCTACCAGAAGCACTATAATAAACACTCAAAGCATTATTATTCCCATTAACCCTATCATAATCATTACCATAAACAGCCTTATTATTAAGATAAAAAGTAGAATAATTAAATACCGAAGCCCCAGTAGACAACGAAATAGAACTATATACCCCACTCTCTATAATAACCTTATACTTAGTAGGATTATCACTACTGCCACTACTACTACCACTACCACCTACTACAGAAACAAAATTAACATAAGAACCATTCCTCTTTATACCCCTACCAAGTTTAATATTATTATACCTACCAAACAAAACCCCACTACTACTACTATTATTAGAAGGATTACTCTTACTAGGAGAAACACTATAATAAACAGTAAGATTCTCAATAGTAATATCCCCATAACAATTAACAGCACTATTAACATTCCAAGTAGTATTATAAGAAGTACCATTATTAATACCAGTAAAAGTAAAATCCTTACTTGCACTACCAAAAGAACCACTAGTATTCTGATCAAGAACCAATATATTAGTATCCCTAGTAACCAAATAATAATACTCATTATTATAATCAAATATCTCTAAATTACCATCATCATCATAATACTCAATATAATCATAAACATCACAACTACTACTATTACAACTACCACTACTATAATAATTACCCAAACTATCATAATAACCAGTCAAATCCCCATTCAAAGGAATATTAATCTTCCTAAAGAAAGTAGCCATATTAGCCCCATCAAACTCATCATTAATAGTAACACTAATAATAGGTCTTTCAATACTACTATTATCCACTAAACTCATACTACCATTCTTAAGTTCATAATAAGTCTTACTATCATCAAAATTCTCATTACCAATCTTTTGATAATATGTACACCCATTCAAAAAATTATAACAAGTACCACTACTTTGATAAACACCACTAGAATTATAATAACCAGCATAACTCTGACCAAAACTAAACTCTTTCAAATAAAAATAACCACTCATACTAACATCACCATAAGTAATATCAGCACCATTAACCAAAGTCATCTTACTATCATTAAAACCACTAATAGCACTACTAATACCACTAGAAGCATATCTAACATTAGCACTAACCCATTTAGCTCTAAAAGTAATATCAATTTTAGAAGGCTTATCCCCATCATAACTAACACTAACCTTAGCCTTCCTCTCATAATAATCATTATCAAAAATCAAAGAAGCATCCCTATAACTAGTAAACCAACCATTAAATCCCATATCATTAGGCCTATCAGTAAAAGGATTATCAATAAGAT
>CAVCHK010000067.1:0-6068 GCA_963601985.1 Paludibacteraceae bacterium | reverse complement strand
ATTTAAGAATATTGGTTATTTTAATATTTTAAAGTATTATTTTATTTCAGTAGTGTTATTTGTTATTTTGGCAATTATTTTATATCCTATAGAGGGCTTATTTTTGAGTAGTAGTGGTGGTTTTATTATAACTGTTATTAAACTTGGATTTATATTTATTTTGATTGCTTCTATTAGTGGGGGAGTTTTATATATGATTAGTTCTTCTTTTAGGAATTTATTTAATAGACTTACTAATCTTATTAAAAGAAAAATAAAGAAATAGTTATTTCTTTATTTTTTCTTTTACTTTTTCTATTTTGTCTTTAAAGATTTCATGTTTTGTTTTGGAATATTTTTTTATGATATTTGTTCTATATCTTGGATATGCTTTTAGTATTCTTCTGTTAAGTATTTTAGTCTCTAACAGATTTTTTATTTTTTCGTTTAATTCTTCTGTTACATCAGTGTTTAGATTTTTTATTTTGTTTTTTAGATTAAAGGTTATTACTAGAGATGTTATTAAATCACTTATAAAGATTATTATTAATATTATTCCTATTATTGTTAGAGTGTTATTATTTATTTTTGATAGTAAATCTTCAAATAATGGGTTTACTATGTATACTAGTAGTAGTCCTAATAATCCAAAGAAAAAGGCATTTGTTAGGCATATTCTTCCATTTACGTTGAATTTTCTATTTGAATAATCCCACCATCTAGCAGAGAACATTTCTTCCATTATATAGCTTATTATGTATTCTACTATGGAACATATTACTATGGCTAGGAGAAATACTGTTAGGATATTATCTTTATAGTTATTTAGGTAAAATATCATTATTATACTTGAATAGCCATAGATAGGACAGTATGGTCCTAACATGAAACCTCTATTTATGAATTTTTTGTGTCTTACGTATGATGTTATTACTTCTAATGTCCATCCTATCATGGAGTATACTAGAAATAATATAAAATAAAAACTTATATTATACATATATATCTACCTCACTTAATTAGTGTATCAGATTTATTTGAAAAAGTCTATTAAAATAGTTGAAAATAGTTGATTTTTTTGTGTTTTGTGTAATATAATTAATGAGATAAGAGGTGTAATTATGAAGAAGATTTTAACTGGTTTGAAACCTAGTGGAGAACTTACTTTGGGTAGTTTGATTGGTGGTATTAGTCAAATGGTAAAGCTTCAGGATGAGTATGATTCTTTTATGTTTGTTCCAGATATGCATGCTATTACGGTTAAGCAAGATCCTGTGATGCTTAGAGAGAGGATTAGAAAGAATGTTGCTTTGTATTTGGCTTGTGGAGTTGATCCTAATAAGAATACGATATATTTACAATCTGAGAATTTATATCATGCTAATTTATCTTGGGTTTTGGAATGTATTACTTATATGGGTGAGGCTTCTAGAATGACACAATATAAGGATAAATCTAGTAAGGGGGAAGTTGTTTCTGTTGGGTTGTTTACTTATCCTATACTTATGGCAGCGGATATTCTTTTGTATGATGCTGATTATGTTCCTGTAGGTATTGATCAGAAGCAACATGTTGAACTTGCAAGAGATCTTGCACTTAGATTTAATAAGACTTATGGTGATACTTTTAAACTTCCTCTTGCTTTAATACCGGATGTTGGAGCTAAAATTATGGATCTTCAGGATCCTACTAAAAAGATGAGTAAGAGTGATGATAGTTATAAAGGGGTAATACTTCTTTTGGATGATGAGAAGGTAATTAGAAAAAAAATTATGTCAGCGGTTACTGATAGTGAAAATAGGGTATATTATGATAGAGAGAATAAACCTGGTATTTCTAATTTGCTGGTTATGTATTCTTCTTTGAAGGGTATTTCTATAGAAGAGGCTGAGGAGTATTTTAGAGATTATAATTATGGTAATTTAAAAAAAGAAGTAGCTGATTTGGTATGTTCTGTACTTTTGGATATTCAGACTAAATATAATGAAATTATTAGTGGTACTATGGTTGATGATGTTTTGGATAAGGGAAGGGATATTACTTTAGAGATTGCTAGGAAGAAATTAATAGATGTATTTGATAAAGTTGGTCTTGGTAGAAGTGAAAAATAGCTAGGGATAGCTATTTTTCTATATTTATTTCTTTATTTATTTTTATGTTATAGTTTTGTAGATTTACAAGTGTTTCTTTATTAATATTAACAATATATGTTATGTTATCTTGATATTCTTTTTTTATTATTTGACTATCTTTTAATAGATAGTCTATTTTTTTTATATCTTCGTATTTAAAGAATAGTGTTATGTTGTATCCTTTTGTTAATTCTATTATATTATCTTTATTTATTACTTCTTTGGCTACTTTGGAGTATGTTCTTGTAAGAGGTCCTAAACCTAATTTTGTACCGCCAAAGTATCTTACTACGATTAATAGGGTGTGATCTAGATTGTTTGTTTTTAACTGATTTAGTATGGGAAGTCCTGCTGATGAGGATGGTTCTTTATCATCGCTTGTTTTTGTTTCACTATCTAATATATAGGCATAGCAATAGTGGGTTGCATTTGGGTATTTTTCTTTTACTTCTTTTAGTATTTTTTTTATTTCTTCTTTGTCATCTACTTTATATAATAGGGATATGAATTTGGAGTTTTTTATTATATATTCGTATTTATTATTATTTTTAATACTTAGCATTTTCTTCACCAGGGTTATTGTATCATGAATATTTTTAAATGGCAAGGGGTATAAAAGTGTAAAGTAAGTGTAAAAAAATATAAAAATATTAGGAAATTTTAAGAAAATTTGAAAAATGTTGGAATTTCTTGTGTTTATATATTATGAGGAGGTGAAATGGGCTATGAAACAAAATTTGATTGTACTTCAAGAAGGAAGTAAGGATTGTGGTGCTGCTTCTTTGTTATCAATTATTCGTTATTATGGAGGTGATATATCGTTAGATAGATTAGTTGATATTACTAAGACTGGCAGGGAGGGTACTAATTTTTATAATATTAGAGAGGCCGCTAATAAGATGGGGCTTAATGGTATTGGATATAAGGTAGATGATATTTCTAAACTTTTAGATGTTAAGGATCCTTTTATTGTACAGGTTAAGGTTAATAATTTTTTTCACTTTGTAGTGGTTTATAAGATATATGATAATAAGGTATTGATTATGGATCCTAGTGTTGGGAAAGTTAGTTATGATCTTTTTGATTTTTCTAGTATGTGGACGGGTTATGTTATGTTATTTGAGAGATGTGGTGATGTTTTATCTTTTAAGGTTGATAAGGTTATTAATAAGATATTATTTACTTCTGTTAGTAAGAATATTAAGTGTATTATATTTATTTGTATTTTGTCTATTATTTTTACTTCTTTATCTTGTTTTGTTTCTTTGTACTCACAGGTTGTTTTTGATAGGGTAATTGATAGTGATACTAATAATTTGATTGTTATAACTATATTTTTCTCCATTTTGTATATTATTAGGGCTATAACTAATTTTATTAGGAATTATTTGGTTATTTATCTTAATGTTAAACTTGATATTGGTGTTATTTTGAGTACTTTTAGTAGGGTTATTTTACTTCCTTATAAATATTATAAGAATAGGACTACATCGGAGGTATTATCTCGTATTAGTGATTTATCTAGTATTAAGAATTTTATTTCTAAGGTTATTGTGGTTGTTTTGCTTGATTTATTGTTTTTTGTAATGGCTAGTATTGTTATTTTGAGTATTAGTATTAAGATTTATTTTGTTTTAGTGATTATATCTTTACTTTATTTTATTATTTTAGTTATATTTAGTCCTTTTATTAAGAAATATACTATTTATAATCAAGAGAATTTGGCTTATGTTAATAATTTTATTGTAGAGAATGTTAATGCTTTTGAAACTGTTAAGGGTCTTAATATTGAGAGTGATGTTATTTTTGATTTTGATAGGATTTATAGTAAGATGATGAGTGGTGTATTTTATAGTGAGAAGATTAATAATATTATGCTTTTGTTTAAATCTTTAGTGGAGGATTTGGGTATTTTGTTAGTTAGTTATTTTTCTATTAGATATATTATGAATGGTAGTCTTACGATGGGGAATTATTTTACTATTTCATTACTTAGTGGGTATATTATTTATCCTTTTAGGAATATTTTGGATATTATGAGGGAATATTATTTTGTTAAGAATAGTATTAAGAGGGGTAATGGGATGCTTGATAATTTTAGTATGGATGATTCTTACAAGGGGATTGTTCCTTATGGGGATATTACTATTAATAAGTTATCTTATACTTATGATAATAAATATATGATTCTTAAGGATGTTAGCTTTTCTATTAAAAGGGGAGAGAAGGTTGTTATTCTTGGGTCTTCTGGAAGTGGTAAGAGTACTTTACTTAAGATTATTTATAAGTATTTTGAGTGTGAGAGGGATAAGGTATTTATTGATGGTTTTGATATTAATGATTATGGTATTTATGATATTAGGAAGGGTATTGTTTATATTTCTCAGAATGAAATATTATATACCAAAACCATCCGAGATAATATTTTACTTGGTAGAAATATAGATGAGAAGGAGTATTTGAATATTCTTAGGATTTGCCATATTGATGATATTATTAGGGATAATCCTTTAGGGGATAAGTATGTTCTTGAAGAGAATGGGGTTAATATTTCTGGTGGTCAAAGGCAAAGGGTTATTTTGGCTAGGAGTTTACTTAAGGGGAGTAATATTATTATGATAGATGAGGGTTTTAATCAAATTGATATTGAACTTGAGAGAGTGATACTTAATGATATTTTTAATTATTATAGGGATAGGACTTTTATTGTTATATCACATAGAGAGGATAATTGTTATTTGTATGATAAAATGATTAGGTTTTCTAATAGTGGGGTTAGGTGTTTTGAGAGGGTTAGGAATGAATAATTGTATTGATAGTAGGGTTAGTTTTAATGTTAGTATTAGGTCTATAGTATATGTTTATATAATGATTATTATTGTAATAGTGCTTTCTTTAATTATATTTTTATTGCTATATCATTATAAGACCTACTATAGGGTTAATGGGACTATTATATATGATGGTGATAGTTATATTATGAGGGTATTTGTTCCTATAGATGATATTAGTTATTTTACTTCTAATAATGATTTGATTATTGATAGTGTTTCTTATAAGTATAGTATTATATCTATTGATAATGATTATTATACTGATAATATGAGTAGTTATGTGGTATTTTGTATTAGTTTTGATGTTCCTAGTAATTATAAATATAATAATTTTACTTGTCAGATTAAGCTTTTAAAAGAGAATAAGAGGGTTATTGATTATTTTATTTGATGGGAGGTATATATGAAGAGACTTAGTGATAATGAACTTATTAGAACTAATGGTGGGGTTAGTGGTATTGTAATTGCTTCAGTAGTTGTTGGAGTTATTACTTTTGCTATAGGTATTTTATCTGGTTATTCTAATCCAGTTAGATGTAATGAATAGGAGGCGATATGAGTGGTTGATTTAACTAAGGAAGAAATGGTTATGACCTGTGGTGGTAATGTTAGTGCTACGATGGTTGGGGCTGTATATAAGATTGTTAGTTTTGTATATGAACTTGGTGAGGCACTTGGTAGTTATATTAGAAGAAATAATGAAGATAAGATGTGTGAACTTTAGTAGTTATACCTAGAGAGTAAATCTCTAGGTATTTTAGTGTAAAAATAATTATATGTTATTGGTAAAAATCTTCAGTGGAGGGATGATTATGAAAGAACATTATTCTTATCTTTGATAGTTATTTTAAGAAAATAGCTTGCGATTTTTTTGAATATAATGGGTTGCAGGCTTTTAATTTTGAGTGTAATATAGATTTATAATAATGTTGTGTGAGGTACTTGATAATATAGGAAAAATATGATAAACTTTTGATAGATAGAAGGGTAGGTAATAAGAATGATGAATAAAGTTAACAAGGAGTTAATCAGGGGGGGTAATTTTATCAAACACTTGTTCGTGTTTTAGGCTAAAATATATTATATATAGAAAATTAACTAATAGAAATATTAGTTCTTTCTC
>CAVCHK010000066.1:0-2762 GCA_963601985.1 Paludibacteraceae bacterium | reverse complement strand
GCACTTCCGTATCCTTCTGATTACGGATATGCAACAGACTTTAATAAGTGTACGCTATATAATTATAATATTAGTACTGATTCATATGCATGTAGAAGTAACGATTGGATGTATCCTATATTAGGTACAAGTAGTGCTGGATGGTTCTTAACACCGTGTTCTAAGGATGCGTATGATGTGTGGGTTGTATACTCGTCGGGCTACGTCAACTACTTCTCCGACTTTGCGCATGGGGTCTCCCCAGTCCTTTATCTGTCCTCCGATGCAGAACTAGAGGCGGGACTAGGCTCTATGGAAGAGCCGTATCTTCTTCGGAGTTAGAAACTATAAAAATGTATATAAATAGAATACTAGGTGATAAGAAAAATGACTAATAATAAAAAAACTAAAGATAAAAAAGAAATAAAAGAAAAAGATACATATACAGTAAAAGAAGTAATAATAGTAATGCTATTCTCTATAGGAATAGGATTTCTTATGTGTATAGGATGTATTAACCTAATAACAGGAAAAAACTACCTAAGAGTAACAAAAGATTTATCCAAAGTAGTAGATACCTACTATGCTATCGTAGATAATTACTATGGAGATTTAGATAAAAACGAATTAATAGATGGAGCAGTAGAAGGAATGATATCAAAGGTAGGAGATACCTTTACAAGTTATAGTGCTGCTAATGATGCAGAAACATTCAGTGAAACAATAAATGGAACATATGAAGGAATAGGATGTACAATAGCTAAATACGATACAGGAGAAATAAAAGTAATAGAAGTATTCCCATCATCTCCAGCAGAAGAAGCAGGACTATTACAAGGAGATAGAATAATAAAAGTAGATAACGAAGACTATACTGATAAAGAAAGTCAAGATATATCAAACTATATAAAAAATAGTGGTAAAGATAAAGTAGTATTAACCATAGAAAGAGAAGAAAAAGAATTAGATATAACAATAAATCTAAGTAAAGTAGATATACCATATGTAACAAGTAAAATAATAGAGAATAATAATAAAAAAATAGGATATATCAAAGTATCACTATTCTCAGGTAATTCATATAAACAATTCAAAACAAACTTAGATAAATTAGAAAAAGAAAACATAGAAGGATTAATAATAGATGTAAGAGATAACAGCGGAGGATATCTATCCTCAGTAACAGATATAGCAAATATGTTCTTAGAAAAAGGAAAAATAATATATCAATTAGAAGATACAAAATCAAAAGTAAAAAAGAAAGATACAACAAAAGAAAAAAGAACATATAAAGTAGCGGTACTAATAAATTCCTCATCAGCCTCAGCATCAGAAATACTAGCATCCGCTATAAAAGAAAGTTATAAAGATGGCCTAGTAGTAGGAACAACAAGTTATGGAAAAGGAACAGTACAAGAAACAAAAAAACTATTAGATGGAAGTATGATAAAATATACTACCCAAAAATGGCTTACACCAAATGGAAATTATATAAATGAAAAAGGAGTAGAGCCAACAAATGAAGTAGAGTTAAATGAAGAATATTATCAAAATCAGGTAGAAGAAAATGATAATCAACTAAATGAAGCACTAAATCTACTAACGAAATAGCAATTATTGCTATTTTTTTCATATAATTAAATGGTGATAATATGATTGTTAAATCAACAGAAAAAGAAAAAGAACTATTAGCAAGACTAATGAGAGCAGAAGCCACCGGCGAAGGCAATTTAGGCATGCTAATGGTAGGAAATGTATGTATAAATAGAGTATTAGCAGATTGCCTTACTTTCAAAGATATAAGAACCATATCAGAAATGATATACCAGTCTCCAGGAGGCTTCTCAGGAACATCATCATCTTTATTTTATGGAAATCCAACTGAACTAGAAAAGTCCCTAGCAGAAAGAGTAATAAGAGGAGAATACTACTATCCAGCTACAAACTCATTATGGTTCTATGCCCCAAAACAAGGAGTATCATGCACAACCACCTGGTGGGAACAACCCCTATCAGGAAAATATAAAAACCACTGTTTTTACGAGCCAAAAGAAGGCATATGTAAGGAAATACATTAATGAAAAATATACTAAAAGGATTTATAATAGGCATAGGAAAAATAATCCCCGGAGTATCCGGGGCCTTATTAGCCATATTACTAGGAGTATATGATAAATCAATAGACTATATAGTAAACTATAAATATAATAAAAAAGAAAGTATAAAATACTTAACACCATTAGCAATAGGTATAATACTATCAATAATAATATTTAGCAAAATAATAAATTATACCTTAAATAAATACTACTTTATTACACTAATGCTATTCATAGGACTAATAATAGGTACTATACCAAATATAACAAATAAAACAGAAAAAAAAGATATATATCTAACTATAATAAGTTTCATAATTTTTTTACTTATATCAATAAGTAATATAAACAATATCTATATACCTAATAATAACTATATAGATATATTAATATATCTATTATCAGGACTAACAGAAGCAATAGGAACAGTCTTTCCAGGAGTATCCTCATCAGCTCTACTAATGATTGAAGGTACATATAACATAATAATAGAAGCAATAAGTAACATAACAAACATAAAACAATTAACAATGAACCTAAAAATACTATTACCCTTTATACTAGGATTAATAATAGGTTTAATAATATCAATAAAACTAATAAATTATCTATTAAAAAAATACAAAAATAAAGTATATAGTGTAATCCTAGGAATACTACTATCAAGCATAATACTACTACTAA
>CAVCHK010000065.1:0-4189 GCA_963601985.1 Paludibacteraceae bacterium | reverse complement strand
ACTAGAAACAGTGGTTGGTAATTCTTTATTAACAAGACTATTTACAAATGTTGTATAAGTAGGATCTGGAGTATTAGTAGCAGAAGAACCATAGTTAGATAATTTATCTAATTTAAAGTGCTTAGTAAACCAAATAATTTTATAAGATTTATAATTGATATGATTGTGAATACAGCTGATATTACTATTCCTGCTATACTTAGTCTCTTACCATTATTAATTTCTTTTGATTTCTCTAATCCTATTATTGAAAGTACTAAACCTACTATTGGGATCATGAATGAAAGAATGAGACCTGCTATGGCTATATCATTTGTTTTATTTGTTGATGATACTGCACTCATAGTATTCATTGTGTTTGTTGTATTTGATTGTGTTATTTGCATACCACATTTTGGACATATAGTGGTATTATCATTTAATATATTACCACAATTTGGGCAATAGTTTGACATATTTTCACTTCCTTAATATATATTATACTACATTTTATTAAAAAAGAGGAATATTTCCTCTTAAGGCTATCGACAGCCTGTACTAGAAACAGTGTTTTTAGTAGTATCAGATTTATTATAGAATTGACTATTTTCTTTAGCAGTAAGTTCTATACATATTTTATAACCATCTAAATAAATAGTTCCTTCTATATTATCTGTATCGATTATTCCAGCAGATTCTAAAACTTCAGGTGTTAAATTTGCAGCACTAGAAACAGTGGTTGGTAATTCTTTATTAACAAGACTATTTACAAATGTTGTATAAGTAGGATCTGGAGTATTAGTAGCAGCAGAACCATAGTTAGATAATTTATCTAATTCATATTGCTTAGTAAAGTAATCTTCAACTTCATTTGCGGTAATTTGAAACATTTTATTTTTTGCATCTGTCATATTCTTTGTTACAACAGACATGGTACTAGAAAAAGTTAAAAATATTGCTATAATTGATATAATTGTGTATATAGTTGATACTACTATTCCAGCAATACTTAACCCTCTACCACTATTAGTTTTCTTTGATTTCTTAAGTCCTATTATTGAAAGTACTAAACCTACTATTGGACCTACTATTGGGATAATGAATGAAAGAATGAGACCTGCTATTGCTATATTATTTTCTCCATTTGCTGATGGTGCTGCACTCATAGTATTCATTGTGTTTGTTGTATTTGATTGTGTTATTTGCATACCACATTTTGGACATATAGTGGTATTATCATTTAATATATTACCACAATTTGGGCAATAGTTTGACATATTTTCACTTCCTTAATAATTAATATAAATTAAAAGGGAATATTTTCCCTTTAATTTATTAACAGCCTGAACTACTAGCTTTGTTGTCATAACCAGAAGCATTAACATGAAAGTTTCCACCAGATACTGCATCAAGTTCCACACAAAATGTTTTATTATCTGATTTTAGATATACTGTTCCAGTAACGTTTGATTCTCCTCCAGATATACCAGCTGCTTTTAATACTGCGTCAGCTATCTTTTTATCAGATACACTTGAATCAGATGTAGGTATTGATTTACCTGCAGCAAGATAATTATCTGAGAAAACACTATCTACACTTTCGCTTCCTAAACTTGTTCCTAAAACACTAAGTTCATATTGTTTAGTAAACCATTCTTCAACAGTATTAGCGGCATTTTGTAAGTTTTTATTTCTTGCATCATTCATAGAAGTTATTACTGATGGTATAGTTACTACTAATACTACAGCAAGTATTACGATAACTGCTAATAATTCTATTAAAGTAAATCCTTTTCTATTTAATTTTTTCATATATATTTATCCTCCTCTATATCATAATACAATCTTATCACAAAATTTTTTATTAGTCAATTACCTTAAGATAAATATTTACATATTTATCACTATATTTCTTACTTTTTAGTAATATTAAATTATTATAATTATCTTGTAATATATCTATACTATACTCTAATATTAATACTCCATTATCTTCTAATAAGTTATATTTATTTACTAATTCTATTACTTCATTCATTACTTTCATTTTATATGGTGCATCTACTAGTATTATATTAAATTTTATATTATTATTTTTAAAATATAATAATGCTTCTTTATAATCTTTATTTATAATAGTAGATTTATCTTTAATATTAAGATTACTTATATTTTTCTTTAATATATTTAATATTTCTTTACCATTATCTACAAAATAACACTTCTTAGCTCCCATGGATATAGCTTCTATACCTAGACTTCCACTACCTGAGAATAAGTCTAATACTATAGCATTATTAGTATAGTTTTGAATAGAAGCAAACATAGATTCTTTTACCCTATTCATAGTGGGTCTAGTACCTATAGTATTATATCCTTCTATTGTTCTTCCTTTTAAATAACCGCTTATTACTCTCATTTGATGCACCCTCTTACATCTGTATACTTCTTATATCTTTTATTTATAGCCATAACATAATAAAATAATTGATTATAATATTTCATATATTCTTTATACTCTATATACGTATATATTTCTTTTTTGAGAGATATTTTTTCATAATCATCAGTAGTATTATTATATTTATTTATTAGTTCTAATAATTTTTTATTATTAATTACTAATATTTTATAATGTTCTAAGTTTTTTATTAAATCACTATCTTCAAAAGTCTTAATAAGTAGTTTTGTTTTTTCTATTACATTATCCATTATCTATATTTCATACTCTTTTCCATTTCTCTTTGTATATCTCTCTCTTTGATTGTTTCTTTTTTATTATAATTTTTCTTACCTTTAGCTACTCCTATTAAAACTTTAGCTTTATTTCTTACAAAATATATTTTTAATGGTACTAATGTATATCCTTCTATTTCTAATTTATCTTTTAATTTTAATATTTCTTTTTTATGAAGTAATAGTTTTCTAGTTCTATCTTCTTCATGATTAAATCTATTTCCTTCTTCATATAAAGAAATATGAGTATTAAGAAGATATATTTCATTGTTTCTAATAATTGCATAACTATCTTTTATATTTATTTTACCCATTCTTATTGATTTAATCTCTGTACCAGTTAAAACTATACCTGCTTCATAAGTATCTTCTATTTCATAATCATATCTTGCTTTTCTATTTAATATTTCCATAGTAATCACCTTACTTCTCTTTTAAATATCTCTTTAGTAGAAATGTCATGAAATATGGAAAGGTATAAAACTTACCATTAAATCCTATATTTTTATTACAAAGTTTAATTCCATATTTAATGTCTTTATAATTATCACTATCAATTAAATTATTAAGTGAAACAGTAGAATTATCACTTGCTTTTACTTCTACGGGAATAAGAGAATCTCTATCTCTTATAAAGAAATCCATTTCAATTGTTCCTTTTTCATTTTTGTAAAAGTATAAATCATATCCTGCTTTAACTAACATATCTCCAACAATATTCTCATATATTGCACCTTTATATGTATTAAAATTTTGGTTTTTTCTTAAATCTTCTTGAGCTTCTTCATCAAGTGAGCTAATCAATAGTCCTGTATCACCAAAGTATATTCGATAGTTATTTGGATTATAATTGCCTTTTAATGGAAGACTTAATTCGTCAAGACAATAGCTAATATTTATTATTCCTGCTCTTTCTAGCCAGTCCATTACACCAATATATTCTCTATTTCTCGCACCATCTGTAATCTTTGATACTTGAAATTTCTTGTTTTCATTTCCAAGAAATACTGGGATAGTTTTATAAAATGCTAATATTTTACTTTGGTCTAATCCGTTAGCATATTTGGTTATATCTTCTTCATAATCAAGAAGTATTTGCCTTTGCATATTTAGAACACCACTAAAATTTTTATTTTCAATATAGTTAGATACAATCGCAGGCATTCCACCTAATATCATATAATCTCTAAAATTGTTCATCATAACATCATATTGTGTTTCTGTTAGAGGTTTGCATTCTTTCATACATTCATACAAATCATCAATTTGATTTTCTTTATAACCTAAAGCCCATAAAAATTCTTCAAAATCCATTGAATGCATTATATAATCTTGTTTATTTCCAACACTATTTGATTCTATTTCATTATAATTGATACCCATCATTGATCCAGAACATATGACATCATATCTTTTGTCTATATTAAATGCTTTTAATGAAGTGGCGCAATTTATACAATCTTGCATTTCATCA
>CAVCHK010000064.1:0-7753 GCA_963601985.1 Paludibacteraceae bacterium | reverse complement strand
CACCTAAAGATGTAATTTCAAAATGATCATCAAATAATGATATTAATATACTACCTGTAAAATGATAATCACGATGTTATGAGAAGAAAAATATTATGAGAAGTTGGACAAAGAAGGTCTTTTTTTATGGACTTTTTAATTCATTTTTAAATATACTTTTAAATTCAGGTATCCAGTTATTTGATTTCATAGGGCACCTCCAAAGTTAGTTTTCTTAAATGCGTTGTATCCTTAGTAATATAAATATCGGTAGTTCTAGTGCTAGAATGTCCTAACACATTACTAATTGCACTTATCGGAACATTATTATTTATCATATTTGTTGCTAAACTGTGTCTTAATGCATGTGGCCCATGGTGCTTATTTTCAAAATTGACTCCAGCCACTGTCATTGCTCTAGTAACCATTCTATGAATAGATGAAGTATTATTAAATTTAGTATATGGTGCATACATTGTAGACAATATATATTCACTATCAGCACTTTTAGGTCTACCATTTTTTAAATAGTCAAGTAAAGGAAATTTTACTTCATCAATTAATGGTAAAACTAATTCTTTCTTAGTTTTTTGTTGAATAATTTTTATTGAATTATTTTCAAAATCGAAATTATCATATTTTAAATTAATAATATCTCCAACTCTTAAACCATAATAAGCTAAAAGAGAAATAACTAAAAATATACATTTACCATGAGCATTAGTAGTATCAATTACTTCCAAAATTTTTTTTATTTCTTCTTCACTATATGTTGATAATAATTTATGTCTTGTATCTTTCCTTATTAGTGGAAATGCTTGCTTTCCACTAAAATTAATTACACCTTCTTGATATAACCAATTTAGTACTTCTCTTAAAGTAGACTTTATAATTCTAACAGTCCCATTAGCATAATTATTTGATATTATTTCAATATGATTAGAAATATTTGATATTGTGATATTTTTTATTTCTTTTATATTTTGTTCATATAAATAATTTATTAAATTAGCAATAATCCACAATTTTCTTTTTTTAGTTTTAATTGTAATATCTAATTTATTAATAAATTCATTTTGAATTAAACAATAAATAGTAGAATATTCCTCTGGCACGCTGATCATCACTGATTTTTGATGAGTCTTAAAGTAATTCCCTGATTTATAATATTCCATAAATATTAATAATGGTCTTCTTAAAGCAATTTGATAATCACATCTAATATTATTAATGTTAAAATCATATTGTATTTCATAAAATTGTTTTATCACCTCCATATCTACATTTTCAATATTGTTATTCAAACAATATTTTTTAAAATGATTGGTAATCCATTCGGCGGTACCAATTACATTTTTGCTCATACCATCATTTTCTAGTTTTTGTAAGAATTTTGGTATGAAATCAATATATTCTCGTGTTTTCACTTGCAGCATCTCCTTCTTGTGTGAAACACAGAAGTTATGATACATTAATTTTGTAATTATGAGAAGTTAAATATCAAAAAAGTCCAAAAAAAAAGACCTTCTTTGTCCAACTTCTCATAATATTTTTCTTCTCATAACATCGTTTATCAGAAGATTCTGATAACGTATGAACTACACAATTAAAAAAGTAGCAACCAGAATTGGAGATACAGAAGCAACAGTAATAGAAACATATTCACATCTATTTGAAAGCGATAAATTTATAATATCAGAAGGACTAAATAAATTAGAATTATAAAAAATAAGATGTAAAAGTTATATAAAATAATAAAAACCCTTATATTTTAGGGGTTTATTTTCACTATGGAGCCATAATAAAGGATATTTGAAACTCCTAATAGTAAAATTAGTAAATAACTAATCTCTATAAATATAATGGCATATTTTTTCATATAATCAAAGTTTTTTATTTAATACACTTCAATTCGCAAAGTAGATAACTTTTTCAATAATTTTTAGAAATGTTGTATAGATATGAATAAATTTATTGTTGTATTTCATAATAATTAATGTATAATAAAAAGCACTATATTTTGTTATAGTGCTTTAAGAAGCCTTTTGGGTAATTATACACTGGTTTACATTACTGTCAAAAAAATTTGACAATAATATTTAAACTTTATGCTATAATTAAATTGTAATCATAGTAAGAGTCTTCTTGCAAGATTTAAGGACTAACGCCAATTAGTCTTTTTTTTTACATTTTAGTATCTCTAGGTGGGATTGGGTCATTACCATATGAGTCCTTATCCCTAATTCTACCGTTTACTCCGTGTATAACAAGCTCTGCTTGTTGGTTTATAGCAACTTTTCTGCCATAATCAATTGCTTCTTTTTGTGTAGCAAATTTTTTAGTAGCTCTGCTATTTCCTTCACCAATAACTCGCCATTCACCGTTCTTTTTAGTAACGTGTTGGTTTATTCCCATACTATCACCTCCTTGTCTTACAAAATATATTTTGCAAGAAGAGGTTACTATTAGGCTTCCATATTAATTTTATTGTAATTTCTACTATTTGTCAATGAGTTTGCCAGCAAATCGTTTGAAATCCCAACTAATAAGAAACCTTGTATTTAATAGGATTTCTTTTCTTTTTGCAAAAATATTATCTATGAAAGAGGAGGGACGAGAATTTACTCGTTTTTCTTTGTAAAGAAGGAGGAAAAGTTAAATATGAAAAGACAATTTTATCGTCTAAGGGGGGGGCAACTCGCTCCGCAATAATAAAAACCTTCAAAGATTGGAGGTTAAATGTTAGGGGTGGTTTAATTGGGTAGTACAGTTAAACTAGCAAATGATTTGTATTTAGAAACATCGAGTATTGTGCATAATAAAGAAATCAATTTGGAAACATATTTGAATAATTTAGAAACATTAATAAATGAAGGAACAGTATATTCTACTAAAGAACGAGTGATTGGAAAGTGGCTAGATGGCAAACCAATATATAGAAAAGTAATTAACTGGGGAGCATTACCAGATAATAATGCATCTTTAAAGCCTCATAACATTTCAAACATTGATAATATTATAAAAGTGTTTGGATGGAGTTATAGACAAAGTGATAATACTTTTCTTCCGTTACCACACGTAGCTTTTAATAATACGGCAGTTACTTTATATGCCTCTAAAACTGGAATTACAATTGTAACTTATACAAGTAGAAGTGCTTTTTCAAAGACTTATGTAGTTCTTGAATATACAAAAACAACAGATTAAACTAAATACAAATAAAATCTAACATAGAATAATATGACAAATATACAAAGCGGTTATTTAAAAACTAAAAATGGTGCTCAACTAATGACGACGGTTCCTTATCCGATAGGAGCAATTTACTTGTCTGTTGATAGTACCAACCCAAGTAAATTATTTGGAGGTACTTGGCAACAAATAGCACAAGGTAGAGCTTTGGTTGGAGTGGATACCTCACAAACTGAATTTAATACCGTTAAAAAAACAGGTGGAGAAAAGAAACATACTTTAACAATTGATGAGATGCCAAGTCATAAACACCCATTTAGAGCAGTTAGAGATACTATCACAGGAAGTGGAGGTGAACTCCCTAAAGCAAATAATGAAGAAGGTCAGAATCTTGGATGGGGACCTTATATCACTGAAGAAGGCAACTATGCCATTCAAGAAGTTGGTGGAGGTCAACCACACAACAATCTACAACCATACTATACTTGCTATATATGGCTTAGAACTGCTTAAAGTTTAATTAAGACCCTACTATTTATTGGTAGGGTCTTTTTCATCTATTGGCTTAAACAATTCTCTAATATCAACTTCTAAAGCATCAGCAAGTCTTCCAAGTATAACTATTGAAAGACCACGTTGCATTTTTGTGCTTTCTATCTTTGAAAGATAATTCATTGTGATATTTGCTTTATCGGCTAATTGTTGTTGAGTTAAGTTTTTACTTTCTCTTATTCTTTTTATGTTATATCTAATCACATTAAAATAATAAGCATCGTCGTGTGTCATCACATCACTCTCCCACTTATTATTATGGACAAAAAGTCCGTTAAAATACATGGACACAACGTCCGTTGTATGATATAATTAATAATGAGAGGAGTAAGGAAGTATGGCGTTAATTAAATGTCCCGAATGTGGTAAAGAAATAAGTGATACAATCAAGAAATGTCCTAATTGTGGTTACAAAAATAAGAAAAAGTTAAACAAGAAAAAGATTGTTATAATTTGCATCATAAGTTTAGTATTATTAATAGGTGGTTGTATATCTATTATAACAATTAAAAATAACAATACTAAACAACAAGAAAAATTGGTTCAGGAATATGATAGTTTAATAGTCGAAACAGGTGCAAAAATATATGTAAATGGAGTTTTAGCACAATATTACAGTGGTGGAATAGCAGACGCTTGGTATGATTGTATTAAAAGTAAATATTGCAGTGACTTTAATACTAGTATCAAAAATTATATGAGCCAAAATGAAAAGGGATTAACAACATTAAAAGACAATAAAACCGAAATTGAAAACAATGTGCAAAAATTAAAAAGTGTTCCAACAAACGATTATCAAGATGCTTATGAAAAAATAGTTGAATTTTACGGCTATTATAGTAAACTTGTTGATTGTGCTACTAACCCTAGTGGTAATTATACTACTTATATCAGCAATTATAATAATTATAGTTCAGATTTTAAAAGTGCATATAATCAATTAATTGTCCTAATACCAGAAATAAAAGATTACAAAGAAACCACTAACTAACAATAAAACAAAATTGTCAAAGAGCTATGAGGTTATTATAGATTTATTCTATAGTAGCCTCTTTTTTTTACGCTATCCCAAAATCTTTAGTAGCCGTTCTTGTGATATTTCATTACAAGATGTAAACGATTTAATTATCTCGGATATACTAAATATTCCAAATTCATCATCAGCATAAACGACTAAATAAAATGATGCAGTTGGTCGATAATTCTTTAAAATTACTGGTAAAGATTTATGAGCATATTGTTCTCCTTCTGGCATTAATGTGTATAGTTGAAAGAATAAATATCCAAATAAGACCATAATTATATGCAATGCTATTATATTAATTTTTGTACTTTTAAAGTCTTGTAGTTTCCAGAAATCTTTTAATTGACGATAGTCTTCTTCAATTTCGGGTCTTAATTCATATGTCGTTATAATTTGTTTCGCACTTACTGTTGTGTCAGTAGTAATAAATACGAAATAAGAGTCTGTTTCAGTGTCCCAAACAACATAAGAATTAATTTCTACGTCGTCATTTTCATTATATTTTTTGCGAGATTGTGCTAAGTCAGACCACCAATAATTTTTAAGATTAGGTACAAATGCAATCTTTTGCTTTTCACGGCTAGGGTGTTGTTCCCATTTATCTTCATCTTTTGCAATTTGTACAGCTATTTGATAGGCATTCATATTACTTCTCAAGGGTACATAAACATCTATTTGTCTTTCATTTTTTAAATAATTTATTAAATCTCTATCAAGAAAGCCTCTGTCTTCAATAAGAATGTCTCCAGGATTAAATACCTTTGTAGTTTTCAGCATTTCTCTACTAAGTTCTAAATCGTGAACATTCATTGCACCAAACTCAATTTCCTCAATTATGCCTGTATCTTCAACAATTCCACGTAAGGATGCTAATTTATAACCACGGTCAGCATCACCATATTTATTGGTTGTTACAGCAGACTGTTCATAGTTATCATTATCAAGATTTACAGACAATTCAGTGCAGTCAAGAATATGAATGTTAGGTTTGTAATTTAGTTTTGGCATAATTTGTTCTTGTACGACTTCATTGTATGATTTAAACAATTCTTTTGCTTCATATTTTCCAAATAAAAAACGCAAACTGCTTTCAGTCATCATACCAGCCTTTAAATCTTTTTCTGTATCAATAATATTGTAACCTAATTCAGCTAATACTCTATGGTCTGTAATAGCATAAGGAACATCACAAATGCTAGTATTTGTTTTCATTTTAGCTGCTACAGATAAAGCCATTACTAATTCAAATGGTATAGTTGTATTGTGTGCTCTTTTGTCAGGTAATTTATTTGCAAGACAAGCAAGTATTCCGTGTTTGTGCATACTTAAAATAATGTCATCTACTAAATTAGATATACTTGATACGACATTATCAAAAGCTCCTGTATAAATTTTCCTTAAAACCGACTCTTTATTCTCTTTACATATCTTAATCATATCAAAAACCTCCCTGAAATAAGACAACCCCATTTATTTTTATGTAATATTATAGTATAATTATATTGATAAATCAATGAAACCGAAGGAGGTTTATATGAGAACAGTAAGAAAAGGTATGTTTGGAACAACATCTAACATAAATACATATACAGATGTCGATATTGGCATTCGTTTAAGAGATACAAGAAAGAAAAATAGATATACAATAGAACAATTAGCAAAAGAGTTAGAAGTAAGTGAAGAAACTATACAAGCTTGGGAAGATAGTTTATCTCTTCCAGCAGATAAATATGTTGAAAAATTATCAAAACTTTATAAGGTCAAAAAAAATTACTTGTTAGGATTAGACAAGTAATTTTTCATTTGTCAAGTAAAAATCTACTTTGCGAATTGAAGTTAATACACGGACGTGTTGACTATTTTACACATATATGTTATGATTATATTGGAGTTGATAATGATGGAACTATTTGATAAAAAGATTTCAAAAATACACAATTACATTTATGCTAATGAAGGATTAAGTAATTCTGATACCTTAAATGAATTTCTAAAAATATTTTATTGTAAAATTCTTGATGAGCAAGATGATAATTTATTTGGTAAATTAAAAACAGATGACGAAATTTTAGATAGGATGGTTTTGTTATACGATAATTTTAAGAAAAAGTTAACTAAAATTATTGATTCGAAAGATAAAATTAATTTAAAAAAAGAAACTATTTTATATATCGTTTCAGAATTAAAAGATGTTAAACTAAATTCTATAAGTGCTGATACCAAAGGACATATATTACAAAAGATTATAGATCGCTCATATCGTGAAAGTCGTGGTCAATTCTTTACTCCAGCACCTGTTGTTGATTTTATAGTTAAAATGATTCAACCTAAAAAAGGGGAAAAAGGATGTGACCCAGCTTCTGGGACTGGTGGTTTTATGTTTAGAGCTCTTGAATACATTTCTGAATCCGATAAAATTAACAAAAAAGATTTAAATAATGTTTATTTTTATGATATCAGTAAATCATTAATTAAACTTATAGCAATGAGAATGATGTTTGAATTTTCTGATGGAGAACCTAACTTTGAAGTTAAAGATAGCATTGCTGAAGAATTTAATGATAAATTTGATTATGTCTTAACTAACCCACCATTTGGTTCACAAGGAAAAATATTAGATAGCAAAATATTAGGTAAATATGAATTAGGCATTGATTGTAATGGAAAAATTCAAAAATCCCAAGTACCTGATATTTTATTTGTAGAAAAAGTAATTAGAATACTTAAAGATAATGGACGTGGTGCAATTATATTACCAGATGGTGATTTTGAAAATCCTTCGCAAGAATATTTTAGGAAATTTTTATTTAACAATGTTAAAGTGGATGCTATTGTTTCATTACCAGATGGAACATTTATTCCATATGGAACCGGAGTTAAATCAAGTATTATATTTTTCTCTAAACGAACTAAAGATGAAATAAAACAATTAATTGATGATAACTATAATATTTTCTACGGAAAAATCAATAAACTTGGCTATACTTTCTCAAAACATTCTAAAGA
>CAVCHK010000063.1:0-2182 GCA_963601985.1 Paludibacteraceae bacterium | reverse complement strand
TAGTTTTAATTAACTATTAACTTTAACATTTCTCTTTTTATAAGAAATAACAATTCCTGCACTACAAGCAGTAATCATAGTAAGAATTAAAGCTAAATTAATATCAGAAGTATTAGGATTATCCTCTTTTTCAACAACTTCTTCAGTCTTAATTTCCTGAGTCTTCATAAATACTTCAGTATCCTCATTTATAGGAGTAGTAAAATCAAATTCACTAGATAATTCACTATCCTTATAAAAACCAATAAGTTTCAAATTATCTTCACCTAAAGCAGCATTAATCTCATCAAATAATTCCTGTAATTCATCTTCAGTTAAAGTAGTACCTTTAGGAATAATAACACTTTCAACATTATTACCATTAATAAAAGTTAAAGTAACAGTAGTATTAATACTATCTCCTTTAATACCATCTAAAGAAACATTTTCAACTACATCTTCATTATATATTACATTAAAATCATCATTTTCTGTAGCAGCACTTCCACCATTATAGCCAGTATATAAATTAGTAACATCACCATTTAATACATATAATGTTGTTTTACTAATAGTACCAGTAACATCACTAGCAGCTTCACCACCAACATAAAGATTTTCAATAGTACCACCATTAACAA
This sequence comes from Paludibacteraceae bacterium, assembly GCA_963601985.1. Classification (GTDB taxonomy): domain Bacteria; phylum Bacillota_I; class Bacilli_A; order RF39; family UBA660; genus CAG-302. Next base: position 1,562 of record CAVCHK010000063.1, on the reverse strand, counting down.
CAGTTTCAGTACTTTCAGTAGTACCACGATTAACACTTTGCATAACACCAATAGTACCACCATTAACTTCTAAAGAAGCCTTATCAGTAAAACCATTAGCACCACCATTAGTCAAATAATTAATATTACCATCATTAACAACTAAAGTAACATTCTTAGTATAACTAATACCTTCACCGCCACCATAAACAACATTAATTTCACCACCATTTATAGTAACAATAGTATTATCAACTACAGTAGGAGCACCAGCCTTATCCCCATCATACCAAGGTCTATGACAAGTAGTAATATTAAAAGAACTAGCACCACCACCTCTTACACCAACAGTAACAATACCACCATTTATAGTAACAGTAGCAGTACCAACAGAACTCTTATGAAGACCACCACCATTAACATTCTTTAAAGTACCACCATTCATAGTAACACTAGTACTATCAAGTTTAACATCACTGTAATGACTTCCACCAAATACTGATGCATCCGCTGGTAATAACATTTCACCCCCATCCCATTTAACTAAAGCACCATCTACTCCATCACTTCTAGCCTCAATAGTAACAAAAGTTCCATTAGCAAAAAACAACTTAGCATCCTCATCATAATTAGGAGCCTCACTTGCCATAACACTAGGAACAAATAATACTATCGCAGCTATTAAGAATAAAATTCTCTTCTTCATCTTTCCTTCTCCTTTACTTATTATTTAGGATAAATCCTCTATCCTACAATATAAGTATAACAAAGATAATATACTATTGCAAGGATAAAATAATATTTATTCACTCTTTACACTATACTCAGTAATATCCTCATTACAAGTAATAAATAAATTCAAACTAATCCCATTATCAACCTCATCTTCACTTATAATAATAACCTTATCTATATCTAGTATATCTCTATATTTATCCATAAGTTTCTTCTTAGCCACTACTATAGCCTTCTCTTTAGCAGTATCATAAGTATAAATATCATTAATAACCCTAGTCTCATACTCATAATCAATACTAAAACTAATAGGAATAATACTACTCTTATATATATATTTCCTATTAATATCATACATCTTATACTTCTTAAAACTAAATAAAGAATAACTCTTACCTAATATATTAAAAGAAATAACTCTCCTCTTTTTACCAGTATATAATACCTCATTATAATAATAAGGATATAAAATACTAACATTATACCAAACCTCTCCAATTACTTTACCATTAGCCCCTCTATTAACCTTCTCATTATTAGGCATAGTAACATAAGAAGAAATAACTTCTTCACCTTTTTTTACATAATTATTAACATCTTTTACCTTCTCCCCACTATAAGCAATAATACTCTTAATAATAGCATTCTTCTTAGCTACTATACTATAACTATTACTACTATCACTATCTTTATTAATAATTCTCTCTTCTACTCTTACAATATACTTAGTACCACTTCTAATAATTTCTAACCATTCCAAATTATCCCTATTATCCTCTAATATATCTTTTTTAATCTTCTCTAACTCACTATAACTCTTAACAAAACCATACTTCTTTATACCATAC
>CAVCHK010000062.1:6090-6682 GCA_963601985.1 Paludibacteraceae bacterium | reverse complement strand
GTCATAGAAGTGCTATCAAATAATTTTCGATTAGCAATATATGGAGCATGAGATAATATTAATCTAAAATTATCCCGATTATTTTTGTATTTACTCAAAAGTTCTTTAATTAATTCTAAATCTTGATGGAACTCTTTTCTATTGTCAACAATACTAAATAATAAATTAATTATAAATATATCAAAATCAGCAATTTCTCTTATAAAATATAAATCCTTACTTGAATTAATATTTATATTACTTAATTTGTTCAAGAAAGCATTATAATTACTTAACTTTTCCTTAATAAATTGGTCATAATTTTGAAAATAATTATCAAAAAATTGATTATACGCTAACATCTCGTTATTCCCTGTGCAAATCAAAACTTTATCCTTAGATACATGTAATTCATCTATCAAAAAAGATATGTATTTATAGGCTAAATTATAATTTTGTGGCATATTATAAAAGCATACTATATCACCACTAATTAATAAATAATCAACATAATTATTATTTTTTAAACATTGTACTAATTTTTGCCACTTAGAATCCAAAATATTACTGTCATCACCTATATCAAAATACAAGTCAGACAAATGTATTATTC
>CAVCHK010000062.1:0-6000 GCA_963601985.1 Paludibacteraceae bacterium | reverse complement strand
GATTTGTTTTTTTAAATTCATTAAAAAATTCATCATAAGAATTAAACATAAAATACTTTTCCATTAAACAAGAAAATTTTTTTAATGTTTCTTGTCTATCAATAGACAAATTACTAAAGTATTCAAAATTAATAGTTTTATTCATAAGCCAATATTTGTTATTATAATATAAATTTAACCAATTACCAACATATTTAATTTTATTTAAATTATGTTCATTCTCATCAAAACTAATATATTTTTTTAAATTTTCTATATCAAAATTTGCAACTGGTAAAAATTTAATAAGGTCAGAAAACTTTAGGGTTTCAATATAATCTATTTTTAATATCTTTTTTATATCATCATTATTGAAATCATTCATAAAGTTTTCAAAATCTTCATATATTTTTGGAATATCATTATATAATGATAATGTCATTTCCTTAGATGGTTCAGTTTTTAAAAAATAATATAAAATCATTTCTCTGGGCATAACTTTTAAAACATCAGATGTTTGAATTATATCTTTAGAGTTTTTATTCATTCTTCCTTTATTTCCTTTAATATTTAAAAATTCATAACACAAGATAATTGGTGTTTTTTCTTTATAAATTTTTTTGTTTATATCTTTGGAAACATTTAAAACTCCAAAATCTTCGGCATGGCCTTTTCCACATGGCTCAAAATCAACTGATTCATAAATCCATCTCATTGGCCATTCAACATTAAATTTCATTTTTATTTTCAATTTATTAATTGATGAATTTTCACAAAAACCGCAAGTACAATTATACGTCAATTTCTTAGTATCTTTTTGATACTGCAAAATTGTAGTTGAATCTTTATTACAGCATGAACAATAAACCTTAATAGGATAATATTTTTCCTTATCTTGATCAGATAATTTTTGTGTTTTATATTTTTTTATAATATCATATATATTGTTTCTTTCATTTAAAACTAACTCAATAAAATCTAAATAATCATTTTTTAAATATTTTTCTGATTGATATATACATTCCATTTCTATTCCAAGTGATTCTAATTGTTCAATAATCTTATTTTCATAATACTTTGCATAACCTATGGTATTATCTACATGACTTGGAAAAGAATAATTTGGCATACCAACAAACTTTTCATAACTTTCATCAACACCTCTAGGAACTTTTTTAAATCTATCAAAATCATCAAAGGACATTATAAGACGTACTTCTTTTCCTTTTTGTTTTAATAGTTCTGCTACCAAGTATGTTATAATTAATTCTCTAAAATTTCCAATATGTGCAACACCAGTTGTTGATATTCCACATTGACACGTAATTTTTTCTTGATTTGATGTCTCATTGATAATCTGTTCAGTTATTTCATCTAACCATTTTATCATAATTATTCACCAACCCGCATATTACCATCTTCAAATATATATATTGTACCTATTAGTTTTAACATACCACCTTCAACTTTTATACCAGAATCATTAGGAACTCCGTATATTGTATGACTAGTCGACATTTTTAAAGCTTCGTTCACCTGTTCTTCATTATTTATATCAAAATGTGGATCTATGGTTATATCAATTAATCCTATTCCATCATAGAAATAACTTTCAGAAACATCTTCATCTTTTGAATAATAGCCTTTTTCAGCTATATTCATAGCTCCACAACTTGTGCATAATAAAATGCCATCAAATTCTTTCAACACCTCATCAAAGTTATTTTCCTTTATAAATTCCAATTGTGATTCAGGATTACCACCAAGTAAATAAACAACATCAGAATTAATAATTGTATTTTTATTTTTATTTAAATCATCAATAACATTTATTTGTTCAAATGTATGAATCAATTTTAAATGGTTAATCATACCTGTTATTTTCTCTGAACCATATATGAATTTTAAATTCTTATCATGATTAGTTGGTGATGATGCAATAAATGTTATTGATTTTGCATCTTTTAAATCTATACTCAACTCCTCTAATATTTTTTTTGAAAATCCCTCTGTTGTCCCTGGACCACTAAATAAATATATTTTTTTCATTTTATCTCCTCCTTAATTTTTTTATTGTATTATCGCTTATATCTACACAAAGACTTTTATCAACAAATTCTTTATATATCTCATCAATACCAAAATCCCACATTACTGCACATCTAATTAATAGTTGCTTTAATTCATTATAGACTTTATCTCTATCATGCAAGTTTACTAAGGGCATTGTAAAAATACAATTTTCTTTATTAGCTCCTTCTAAAATATTATGATCTGCTAACAAATTTCTTATCGTATCAAACATCATTGATCTTTTTTTAAATATTTCATCCATATTTGCATTTTCAATAATCTTAGCAGTCTATGCAGATATCTTATATAATGAATTATTATTATTCAGTTCGTACTCAGCCATTTCAGATAATTTATCATAATATTCTTGGTTATCAATTGTTGGAAATTCATAATACATAGTTTTCGCCTTATAAGCAGCGTCTTTTAATTTTAAATATTCTTTATTTTCTTCTCTCATTTTGCAATGAATTGGAGTCTTAGCAATACATAGTCCACCATCTATAGTTACAAACCATTTTCTAAGACTACAAACAATATAATCATCTCTATAATCATAATAATTTTTACTAAAAATAGTATGTATTGCATCATGTATTAATATAGCATTAGGTGATAGTGCATTCACAACTTTTTCATATGTTTTCAAATTACTAATAAAATAATCACAATACAAAACCAACGCATTATCATCATTTTCAAATGGTTTAACATTACTATCAAATTTTTCACCATCATACATTACATTAAAAAAATTTAACATTAATTCATTATCTAAAAACGGCTTAATCATTGAATCACATATATAATTTGGTACATAATTTTTTATATTTGGATTTCTTAAAAAGATTCCTTAATCGCTAAATTAATTGCAGCGCGACCAGAAATTAAAAATTCACAATTTATATAGTCTTTGTCTAAATAACTATTTATCTTATTCTTTAAATTGTAATTCTTCATTGCCCACCCTCAAAAGTTTTGATTGTCTCTGCTATTGTTTTTTTTATCTCTTGCTTAACAGTATAATTAAATGTTTCTAATTTTGGTATTGTTAAAATTCCATTTTTTAAACTAATGTCTTTAATTTTAATATCAATACCTTCTCTTTTTAATGCTATTTCAATTTTATCTAATTCATTTTTACTAAACGAACATTTAGAACACATACTTTTAGAAGGATTATAACACTTTGACTTAGTACATATTTCATGTTTCAGAATATTTAGTAATGCTATATTATTTTTTTTCAACATATGAGATATAGCACATGATGAATTAAAATAGACTGGGATATTAGGAAAATATTTTTCGCATAGGTAAATAATGTCGGCTTCTATTTTATTTGAAAGAGTTTTTTTGTCATATTCCTTAATTAAATTAGGCATTTCTTGTCCTCTTTGAACATGCATTCCAAATTCGATACCTTCTGTCCATCTTAAACCTCCAGGCACTATCATATCAATATATTCCCCATAATTTTTAGATACTATTTCAAACATTTCTCTTAAATGTGATAAATTAGCTCCCCATTCTTTAACTAATGGTCTTAAATACCAACTAGTTGTTACCCCAGAATCTTTTAATAACTCTATGTTTTTAAATCTATCATTTTGCATAGGTTCAATATTTTTAGGATTTCCAGCATAGCAGAAAGAAATCATTATCTTATTTCCGTTCTCACATATTTTTTTTAATCTATTAATTATACCATCAGGTACACCTGCTTTAGTTACTATCCAAAATGGATTTTTATAACCAATAGAAACAAAATATTCCATAATTTCTAAAGTGCTTTCGGTAACCTTAGGAGACGCAAAAGGCTCAGTTGATGATGTTGCTATGCTGATAACACTAACATCTTTTTCAAAGTAAGGGTGTTTCACTAAAGCATCTATTATTTCTTTAATACTAAACTTACTTCTTGGTATTGGTGCTTTATACATTCTGTAATCACTATCTAAATCTTCATAAATTCCTTGAACATGACAATAAGCACATTGATAACTACACCCTTTCCAATAATCAATACTGAATGAATTATTAGCTTCACTTACACAACATAGCGGATTATTATGATCCATTTCTAATACACCATACATATACTCACAAAGGGTATATTCTTTATTTTTATACATTATATTTATCTCATTTTTCTTATTATTCATCACAATCACCAACACTTTTAATATTATTAATAATTTGTTCTTCAGTTGTCATACCGATAACTAACGAAGTCTCAAATCTTTTTGCAAATTTTATAATATCTTTATAATTATTTTGTTTATTTTTTAAAACTTTTCCTTGAAGAAATAAACTTCTAAGAATAATCTCTATATTATACTTTTTGTATAATTCGATATCTTTTTCTATCCATTTATTATCCTCATTATATGGAGCCTCAATAACATCAATATGACGTAAAATTTTTGGACTTAAACATCTATTGTATTCATTAGGTAATGAAATACCTATTTTTTTAACTAAATTTCTCTTTTTTAAATCCAAAAGCCAACCAATTAATTCAGGATAGTTATCCCAATTATAATTCCAATTATGTAATAAAATAATATCAACATAATCTCTATTCAAATTACTTAAAGATTTATTTATACAATCTTCAATATATTCCTTTGTATAATAATTAGACAATATGACATTTTCTTCTAGCGGCGGTTTATCTTTGGCTGGAATTTTTGTCAATATTATATTGTAATCATTATTTAAATTAGAAATATATTTTTCGGCTTGACCATATACTAATGCCGTATCAAATCGATTAATTCCATTCTTATTAGCAATTTTTAATAATTGTATAACTTCATCATCTGCAAATTTTTTAAATTGCCCATTAAACTGCCAAGTACCCATATATAAATTATTTAATGAATTAATTTTCCTTGAGATAATATCAATTGTTTTTTCTATATTATTGGATGAAAAAATATTATTAATTAATTCTTGATATTCTAATGGTAATCTATTCACTTTTTCTTCTAATTTTTTAAAGCCATTTAATGGTTTGCTTGCTAATATAGAAAATGCTCTTAGTGCTGCAAAATAAATATCATTTTTTAAAATATCACATTCAAAACTATTATTATTATTTTTTAATAGGTTACTTTTAATTTTTATTTCTTCTATACATTCTTTTAAAATTTTTGTTTCGCCATAAATTGCTTGTTTAGAAATAATTGCTTTTAACTCTAATAAATTATGATTATCTATTAATATAGAACTATTTTTTAAATCATTTATAAATCCCTCAATGAGCCAATATCCGATTGACCATGTTTTATGCTCACATATTATGTGCTTGCCAACATTGTAATTTTCTATCAAAGAAAAGAAATAATCTTTTTTGTAAATTGCAAAACTTAATTCTATATCTAAATAATTACTTATCTTAATTGAATCATCTATTCTTTTAATAATATAATTAGAAAAAATATCATATAATCTATTAACTACAAAATCATAATCAGAAGTAATAATAATAAAATCAATATCATGATATATTTTTTTATTAACACTGGAACCTACTTGAATTAATGATTCATTTTCAAAATTAATTTTAAACACTTCAATTATTTTATTTAATTCTTTTTTCAAATTCACTTTCTACACCTACTTTCTGTTAAATTCCCTTAAATTCTTTTATTCTTTTCTTAGCTTTAGTAGTAACTGCTTTGGTAATCCACTCCTCTCTTGGCCCAAATGACAAGTCATCTCTTATTATTCTTACTCTATCATTATTCTTAAGTATATAGTCTACATCTTTATATTCCTCATTTACTACTGCTCCTATCATGGTATAACCTATATCTGATTCTAAGTTAAAAGCATAATCTATAATAGTAGATCCTTTAGGTAATTCTACTATTTTTCCATCAGTACCATAAATATATACTTTAGATGAAAATAATTCATTTTTTATTTGGTTTACAAATT
>CAVCHK010000061.1:0-11228 GCA_963601985.1 Paludibacteraceae bacterium | reverse complement strand
CTCTTTAAACATCCTGTTTAAAGAGCCCTATAATATCATATTAATCATCACTAAAGAAATCATCAAAGAAGTCGTCATCATCTGTATTTTCATCATACATTTTTTCTATTGTTTCGTTTTCTTTTGGTTTATCTTCATTTACATTTTTATCATTATTTTCTTTGTCTTCTATAACTACTTTATTATCATTGGCTTTGTTTAATAGGCTTTCTTCTTTTTCTTTTTGGGCTATTGTTTCATCTATTTTCTTAATTATGTCATCTATATTGAATTTATCTTCTTCATTGGTTTTTGCCTCTTGAGGAGTGATAAGTCCTTGCATTGAGGCAAATGGGTTTGCACTCATAAATGGATTACCCATAAATGGGGATGGTCCAGTAACAAACGGGTTATCTGTTGGTGCAAAGGTTTCCATTTCTTTCATTTTTTCTTCTTTTTGTTTCTTTACGAAATCTTTTATGTTGAATAATTGTAGTTCTTTTTTTTCTCTTTCCAATGGGGTTTCTTTTGGATATGTACGGCCCCAATCTACTTCAAAGTCGGTTTGGAATCTTGTTTTGTATGGGAATATTCTTCTTCTTAATACTATTATTTCAAACTGACTTAATCTTTGAAGATCACTTACTGTTACAAGTGGTGTAGATGCTGTTTTTTCTTTTTCTTTTGATTTTACTTCACCACACATTTTACTTATTTCTTCTAGTGCTGCTATTTCACTACTTATTAAGTATAATAGATTACAGTTACCTCTTATGGTATCTCCGTTTTCTTTACCATATACTTGTGTTAGTTGGGCAAAGTTCTGAATAATAAAGGTAAATCTTATAAGCCTACTACGAGCGGCTGTAACCATTGTTGTTACATCTTTAAGTGGTGGCATATTGGCAAATTCGTCTAGAATGAAGTTTGTTCTGAATGGTAATTTTCCACCGTTTTCTTGAGCAACATCGATAAGGGTTTCATAACATTGTTTGATAAATATTGTTGCTAGGGGGTGTAGTGTTTTCTTTTCATCTTGTACTATTAAAAATACTGCTGTTTTCTTTCTACCGATATCACGCATATCGAAATTGCTATATGATAGCATTTCTGATAAGTTGGCTCTTTCTGAGAATAGTTTCATTTTTTGTTTAAATGTAGCTATTATTCCTTGCTTAGTGTCATCTGCTGTAAATACTGTTCCTGATGCATTTATGTAAGCTGCTTTGGATGGATCTTTTGAGTTAAAGTATTCTTTTATATAATTATTATTTGGTCCTCCGAATCTTTCTTCTCCTAGACTACTCATTAGGTTAACACTGTTGATGTTTATTTCATTTTCATTTCCATCTTCGAATAGTCCTAGGGCTAAGCCGGTAAAATAGTCTGCTGCTGTTTTTTCCCAGAATGGATCACCACTTGATTTTTCTTCGTATAATATATTAAGAGCTAAATCGTCTAGTAATTCTATTGCTTTATCTTGATTTCCTTCTTTATATAGTTTATATGGTAATGTCATAGGATTCCAAGCATTGCCTTTTTGTGGTTCTCTAAAGTTTAGGGTTATTATATTATATCCTGCTTCTTTTAGTAATGCTGCTGAGGATTCGTATAGTTCGCCTTTTGGGTCTGTTAATATTATTGATTCATCGTGTTTTGCTAATAGTTTTATCATTGGTTTGGCTACTATTACTGTTTTTCCTGAACCTGTGGCACCCATTACTAGATAATGGTCTTCGCCATTATCTACCCACATTTTTCCTTTTTTACTGTATAGAGCTATTCCTGCAGCGGGTAATTTGTTTTGTTTTATATCTACTACTTCTAGTCCTTTTTGGAATTCTTTATCTGTAGCCCATCTGGAATATCCTTTTTCTTTTTTTTCTCCGATTGAGAATCCGAAACCTTTATCACGGTCAAATATATATGATTTTACTGCCATAAATATACCTATTATGGCCACTATAAATAAGAAAAAGGTCATTCCAATATATTTTGATGTAAAGGCTTTAAATGGTAAGAAGCCATAGAATTTTCCTTCTGATACGATACTAGCGGTATTTAATACTCCTATAGCACATAAGTATAGTAAGAAAAAACAAAAGGCACAAAATATTATTAAATCTTTTTTTTCTACTTTTATTTTCATATAATGATATCGCCTCCAAAATTGCTAACATTATTATAGCAAAATTATTTGTTTTATACAACAGTAAATATTATATATTTTAGTTATTAAAAGTAATATTTACTTTATAATTCATTACTGATTGTTCTGTAAAGGTATATGTATTGTTATTACTATCTATTACGATATAGTCTTTTCCTGATTTGGTGCATTTATCTGCTTTTGTGGTTAGTTTATCTTTATTTGTTTCTATATATGTTTTGAATGCATCTATTGTTTGATATTTCTTTTTCATTTCATCATTTAGGATATTATAAGAGGTTTCTATATCACTATTTAATTTATATATATAGTCTGATAGGTATAATACGCATATTGTTTCTGTACTAACAAGTAAACTGTTTCTTATTTTGTTATATTCGTTTTCACTTATATTTATATCTTTAGTATTATTGATTATTTTTTCATAATTATCATTATCTAATGGATATACTGTTTCAGTTAGGTTAGAGTAATCTGCTAATAGTAGTACGTTATAGTTATCATCTATTACTTCTTCGTCTGTGAAGGTACTTTTTATTATTTTTCCTTTAATGTAATAGATATATTTATTTGTTTTTATTTCTATTTCATCTATGCTAGTTATTTTTAATGTGATTATTGAATCTTGGTTATATGTTTTTACTATATCTAATACATTATTTTGATTTATATTGTTTTTATATATATATTCTGTTGATAGCATACTATAGATGGCTTTGCTATCTTTTTTGGATATGTAACTTATATATGAATTCATATAGTTAGTTACTGAGAAGTAAGTATTGTATTCTTCTACTGGTTTTAGGGAGTCTATATTCTTTTTTCTACTAAGAATGAATACTAGGGTAAGACATATAGTACATACTATTATTACTACTATTAGGGTTTTTATATCATCTTTTTTCATAATATTTCTCCTTTAATTACATCCGTTTTGTACATATGGTAAGTAAGTTTCTGCTGCTCCCATTCGGTCGTGATTTGCATCTGTTTGGTTACATACGCTTGTACCTGGTCTTTCATAACCATTACAGAATTTATGAGCCATATCTCTAACATTTATATTGTTATCATTTAGGTATGTTTTGGCATTTGATTCGCTGTTATCTAATTCATATAATATGAATTCTAGTTGATTTGAAATTACATTCCAATTTGATCCATAGGTGTTTTTTAGGTTTGTGGCTCTTCCATAACACCATTGTACTAATCCTATACAGTCTATATAGTTTACTGCACTTGGATTGAATCCACTTTCCATTTTTATATTACCCATTATAGCCGCTACGGCTACATCTGAATAGCCTGCATTTTTTAGTGTTAAACATACTGTTTGAGTATTTTCATTTCCTTCAACATAGGTTGTTGTTTGTTTTTTTGGTCTTTTGTTTTCTTCTGATATATAGTTCATTGGATCTACTCTTTGTCCACCTACTCTTACTTCAAAATGCAGATGCATTCCTGTGGAGTTTCCACTACTACCCATTTTTCCTATAACTTGTCCGGCTTTTACTGTATCGCCATAGTTTACGGTGATTGTATTTTCATACATATGAGCATATACTGTTATAGTTCCATCATCATGCTGAAGCATGACGAAGTTACCATATCCTCCGCCACAATCATAATCTTTTTTGTCTGATGAGCAATCAGTTTTACTAACAGCATATGGGTATATAACTTGTCCATCTTTAGCGGCGATTATGTTTACATTTCCTAGTCCTGGGCTATTTGTCGGGGCTATGTCTACTCCTCCGTGAGTCATTACTTCACCACTACCGAATGGATCTAGTCTATTTGTTGCATAGGATGTTATTATGCATGGTGCTGGATCTCCTAGAGCATAGGTAACTCCATTTTCATTTTCTACTTCATCACTTCCTATTGGCCATAGGAAGGTATTTGTGGTATCTATATCGCTATATGATAATCCATTTGTTGATGAGCCGCTTGCTCCATCTATGTCTATTACTCCTATGGCCATTAATGGGGTAATCATTACTATTAAAAAAAAGAATAGTAGAAAAAAGGCAAAGCCTCCACCTATAATTATTAGTTTTACTTTTAGTGGCAACTTTTTCCATAGAAATTGCTTTGCTATTTGTTTATTTCTACTATTTTCTTCATTATTCATAATACTCACCTACTTATTGGTAGATTAGAATCCTCCTCCTGTGCCGAATGATTCTAATTCGTCTTCTGTTACTATTACGTTTATTTGCATTCTTCTATTTCCGCATACGAATAGGGCTTCTCCTTGACTGAATCTTTTTATTGATTCTTTTTCATTGTCATTCAAATCTATTAGCATTGATAAGTCTTCTGTTGCTTGTTTTTTTAATCCCATTACTAAGTAATAAGATGAGTTATCAAATATTGCTTTACCATGCATTAGTATTCCATCCGCTACAAAGTCTGATGGTTGCTGGGTTATTATTATTGTTCCTGTATTGTATTTTCTTGCTCTTCTTTGTACTTGAGCTAGGAATTCTGCTCCTAATTCGTTTCTTGCTCCTAATAGAACATGAGCTTCATCTACGGATAATACTGTATTTTTATTTGGATTTAAGCATAGTCCCCAAGCAAACTTTAGAACATTAAATAGTAATGCATTTCTTATATTTGTATCGGAATTCATTAATTCTTTTATATTAAATACTAGGAAATCACTTCCTGTATCTATTGTTGTATGTCCATTAAAGTAATATTGTAATTCTCTTACTAGGGGTCTTAATTTTAATTCTAATCTTTCCATTACATCTCTTTCGTGAGTTTTTTCTGTCATAGATGTTAATTTACTTGTTACTGTTACATATACATCTCCAAAGGTTGGATAGTCTTTTGATGTATATTTTGAGAAATCAGAATTAAATGTTATTCCAAATCTTGCATAGGTATCTTGTACTACACCACTAAAGAGTGCTAGGACATCTTCTTCTATATCTGGTGAATAGTATTTCATAAAGGCTTTTAATGATTGCAATGTTTTATTTAATACTGTATATCCTAAGCCTTTTTTTACTTCGTTTTCATCTGCATCTAGTATTACTTCTAGGGGATTTACCATACCGTATTCTCCACCTTTACCTAGGTCTACTACGGTACCTCCATAGGCTCTAGTCATTTCGCTTATTTCACCTTCTGGATCTACCGCTACGATTTGATAACCATTTCTTATATGGCTTCTTAATATTAATTTAGCTGCTGTAGATTTACCACTACCTGATGTACCTAATAGTATCATATTGGCATTGTTTCTATTACTTTCTTTTCTTAATTGATATAAGAATTGATTGAATAGTACTACACCACCTGAGAAGTCTACTCCAAGTAGTGTTGATAAGCCATCATCTTTGATGCTATCAAAGATGAATGGATACATAGCGGCCATTGTAGGAGATGGCATTGGTGTTCCTATTCTTTGTTCTACTGCTTGTTTTTCAAATATTGGTAGCATTGATTTGAATATTTCTTTTTGCTGGAATCTTAATGGTATTGCTCTTAATTGCATTGCATCCATATAGTTTTTTAGATTGGCTTTTTTTAGTTCTAATTCTTCTTTGCTATTTGCTGTGATCATAATATGCATTTGAAAATCAAATGTTTTGGCTTGTGATGCAGTAAATTGTTGTATGAAATATTCTAATGAATCTATATCTTGTCTAATTCTTTCTTGTATAGTACGATCTTTTTCTTCTTGATATCTGCTTTTTAAATCTGATATTTCTTTGTTTAGCATTTTAGCAAGTACTGAAAATGGTAATGGAATGTGTTTTATTACTAGTTTGACACCTGACATATTAGTTAGATTGGATAAATATCCTGGACCTATAAATCTAGGGTATGATATTACTGTTAATATTGTTGCATATTTATCACTTATTATGAAATCTGAATTATTCCATTGGATCCCTTTAGGGGCTAATTCACTTTTTAAATTCATTATGAAATCACCGTCCCGAAATTAGTTGTCATTCCTCCATTAAGAAAGTTATCTAATATTACTCTTAAATCATCATTAGATACTTGTGATGCCTCTAAACCTGAGTTTGCTAGTCCTGTTACTAGAGTTCTTAGTCTTTTTTGTATTATATCATCGTTTTTTTCTTTAAATAATATATAATACTCTGTATCTGTTATGTTATTATTCATAAAGTTATTTGCTTTATCTATATCTTGATTTATTAGTTTTCTTACTGCTGGATTAGGAGTTTGATTATATAATAATTGTAATCTTGCTAAGTAATTGTTTAAATCTACTGGGCGATCTGCGGATATTAACCAGAATTCAAAATCTATTGTATTATAGAAATTTTTAAGTGATATTAAAGTATTATCTTGTGATCCTTGATCTAATATAAAGATATTTCTTGGTCTTATTTTGACTCCTGTTACTTTTTGTTTATTATTTAATAGTATTGCACCATTGGATATTGCTTTAATAGGTATCCAATCTTCTGTATATGCTACACTATTTTTTGTCGTCGACTGCGAATTTTTCATAAAAACACCAACCTCTCCATTGATACTCTCTTCTTCCTGTATAGAATTTTATTATACATTGTATTGCACATAGTACATTATGATAATATGGTATTGGTACTACGAGTAATCCTGTTATTCCTGCTGGGAGACAGGATAATAGTATTGCTACTGTATTATCTGAATGTACTATAGCTAATGCTAATAAGGATACTACTACACCTGTAGCAAACATGATTAGATCAAATGGTCTAAATATGTTAAAAATTAGTGTTCCTCTTTTAGCATTAGCAGGTATTAAGTAACTATTCACTTTGTATCACACTCCTTTTTATTAGTTATTATTATTATTATTATTATTATTATTATTATTTCTTTCTCTAGCAGCTCTATCTAATGCTTCTGCTGCTCTGATTTGATCGTCAATATTTGCATTTGGATTCCCAGTGATACTAGCCGCTTCATTTATATTCATTGCGGTTTGTGGTTGGCTAGACAATTCGTCTGGGTGATATTTTTTATAGTCTTCCAAATTTGAAGCTCTTGCTTTTAAATCACCTCTTCTACCACATTGTTTGTCATAATTACTTTGTGCCTTTGTAACTGCATTATCAGCTTCTAGGAATTGATTAGATGAACGGCCATATTTCGCTGCTGCCGCATTTCTCTTTTCTTTTGCTTCATCTAATTCTTTCCATCTTAGTGCAAATAGTTCATCACCATCAGTTAGTATATTATAATCTCTGCTGGCTGAATCATCACCATAATATTGTCCATATTTTTTATGAGTGGCATCTACGTTTCTAAGATTTTCTTCATATTCAAGTCTTGATTTACGATTTTCTTCAGAAGCTTTCATATTTGCTTTAGTTCTATTTATGACTCTTCCTCCAGTTGCACCCCAAGCTCTGCCAACTGTATTTTTAGCAACAAATCCTCCGGCTTTTTTTCCCATATTTCCCATATGGCCTATTGCTTTGTTTGCCATTCCTCCAACATAAGGAATATCTCCAATTGCTTGTTTTGGTGATTTTATTCCAAAACTTAGGCTTGCTGCTCCACCCATTGATGGGAATATTTCTTTTAATAAATCTGGTACTCTCTTTGCAAAGATTAATAGAGCTATTATTATTACTACACGTAAATATACTGTTCCTAATGCCCATTTACCTGTATAATCTATGGTATCTAATTGTACATCTAATTCCTGTATTATTAATACTACAAAATATAATATAGCCAGTCTTATAAAGAAATCTAAAAATGTTGTTAAACATTGCATTCCCCATTTTTTTAGTATATCGTCACCTTTTGGCATTAGATATGACATAATTGGTATAGGGGCCATTAGTTGTAAGTATGCTAACTGTATAGCTCTTACACCTGCTTGAACAGTATATACCATTAATGTCCATAATACTACTATTCCTACAATAGTTGCTACTAAACCACTAAAATCTATTACAAATTTATCCATTGTATCTTCTTCATAATCTGTTTTTCCTTCATATGTAAGTGCAATACAATAGTATACATCATTTAAGTTTGGGGGAGATTCTTTAAATTGTTTTCTTAATCTACTTTCAGATATTTCTTCGCCTGTGGCTGATTCGTATTCTGTTAATTTCCTACAAAACTCATTTTCAGCAGTATTTGGTGCATTGTCGTCATAAACATAAAATGCTGAAAATAATTGATATGCTAATTCACTTCCTGCATCATCTGCTGTAGATACATTTTTTTGAAGTATTATTTTTGCTATGATATTATCTTCTACTAATAGGTGTTGTATATCATATGCTTTTTCAAATAGAAACTGTGTACTTCCTAATAGTACTACTACAATAAGGACTTTCTTAATTAGATTTCCTGCTCCTTTTTGTCTATCTAGCATTGTATCTGGATTAATTAGATATTCTATTCCTGCAAAGGTTAACCTGAATATCATAAATAAGCCAAGTATTAATCCTACTCTAGTATACATACCTTGTATAGTTGCATCGCTAAGTAATTTGGCTTCTCCTAATTGGAAAAATATTTCCATTACATAAACTATTAATTTATAAATAACTGTACATAAGTCTAAAAATAATGTTCTAATTGCTGTTAATATAGCAATTTTTACATCTTCCAATATTACACTTAAGATAAGCATAGCTACCTCCTTATTTATTTGTGCTTTCTATACACATATCTTTTGTTATTGTATCACTCCACACACTATTTGCTAAAGTTAGTACTAGGCTTACAAATGTTGGCACTAAAAATACTACTATAGCTGCTATAATCCTTTTTATAAATCTGTCTCTATCTTTTTTCATATCTTCTTCTTTGCTACTAAATGTAGCTCTGAAAAAGTCTGTTATTCCAAATACGATTAATAGTATTGGAACTATTATTTTTATTATTCCCATTATTTTATTTATTTCTTCTATTGTTTTTTTTCCAAATAAGTCTTCACAATTATAAATAGTTATTTTTGGGTCTTCTGGATCTTCACTTACGTCAACTTCCTTATGTATAAAATATCTTTGTACTTTACTACTTGCCGTATCTTTTTGAGAAGTAATATACCATTCACACTTATTATTTAATCCGTTAGGGTCATTTTCACAGACACTATATATAGCTCCTGGGCACTCTCCATTGTTATAGTATGTTAAAAATTCTTCTTTTGTAAATTTAAGAGTTTCTGTTAGATATACTCCTTTTTGTGAAGTAGAAGATATTATATTGGTATACATTTTTGTCTGATCAGAGCTTATATAAAATATTTTACTTCCAGTAGGACCATATATACATTGATTATATGTTTTTAAATCACTTTTGTTTGCTGTATCTGCTGGTAATATTTTTAAACTATCTATATCGCTTTGTGAGGTAGTTTTACTTTCTTCTTTTTCTAGTGCTACAGAACCACTTGAACATGTTTTTTTTCCAGATGAACCTGTATAAGTGTCATAATAATTTGCCATTTTAGATTTGAAATCCAAACATTTTGGACAAGAATCGAATCCTTCTGATGGTTCTGGACAGGATTTATATATTTCGTCTTCACTTTTTTTACCTACTGTACCATTTAAAATATTGGTTACAGTACAGTTAAGTCTGCCTCCATTTTGTGTTGTAATATTCAAAATTTCTTTTGATACATTAACGGCAACAAGTTCTTGTTCGCTTTCACCTACTTTTTTATGCCAATATGTTCTTTTGCCGTCCTTATCTTGTGTCATTATTACATAATCTTGAGATGTTCCCTGAGGATAAGTACATGTTAACTCTTTTGCAGCATTAATGTTACCTACTAGTAAAGTAGATGATAGAATGAAGGTAGATATTAATAATATGTGTTTTTTCATAGTTACAACTCCTTTTAGGCATAAGAATTTATCATAATATTATTATAGCATATATAAAATAAAAAAGAAATAATTTTATTTCTTTTTTTTATTAGTTTCTTATTTGATCCCAACATTTTTGCCATGAGGCAGTATCAGCATCATCTAGTCCTAATTTAGCTACTTGATCAAAGATAAATGTTACAAGCCATACTACACAGAATACTGCTACGGCATACATTAATCTATTTATAAAGGCTTTTTTGGCTTTTTTAACTTCATCTTCTTTACTTGAGATAACTGCCTTTCCTAAATCTATTGAACCTAATATTATTAATATTATAGGTATTCCTATCCAAATTACATTTATTATTGTTCCTATTAAATCCCATAATGGTTGTAAATTTGCACTATTGGGATCACATATATTTATACCTGCTAATAAATACATATTTCTTCCTCCTTAATCTATAATTATATATTACACTAATAAGTGGTAAAAGTCAATTATTTTGGGAATAAACTGAAAATATTTACATTATATTAATATTATTTTTTGAATTTATACTTGGTTTTAGATAGTGGTGATACTTCTATTAAATCTATATTTAATAATTTTGAAATTATTTCTAAAGCTCTTGATTTTTTGGTTTCAAATATTATTTGCATATTATATATGCTTTTTTTCTTCCATCATAATAATATGGTGTTCTTGGACAATCACCAATTTTCAATTCTATAAAGTTTTGGTCTTTTTGTTTATAATTTTTCTAATAGATTTTTTACTACTATATAATTTATTATCATAGTAATTGGGGTTATTAGTATTTTTACTATTATATTTATGTATTTTGTTATTATATTTATATTTAATAATAATATATTTTCTTTTAGTATAACTAAGATATGTGATATGGTTATTATTAGTATTACTTGGTATATTATATATATTATGTATTTTATATTTATATTTATTTTGGTATTTGTTTTGAATATTTTTCTTGTTGCCACTAGGAAAACGAATGTTACTCCTGTTAGGGAGCTTATCATATTTGATATATCTATGTTTATTTTTAGTATGCTGGTTAATATTATGTATATGGTTGTATCTATTAACCAACCTATTCCTGATACTCCAAAGAATTTTATTATTTCTTTTATTAGTTTATTCATTTTCTTTACCTATATTTTTATATAATTTGTATTCTTTTTCTTCATAGACTTTTTGATAGTTTGGAAGTTCATTTATATATACTTCT
>CAVCHK010000060.1:0-14526 GCA_963601985.1 Paludibacteraceae bacterium | reverse complement strand
CCTTATTAATATCCATATAAACTTCTTCCTTTAAAAGTTCATTATTAAGATTATTAAGCCTCTCTTCTAATTCAAAAATATCCTTCTCTATCCTTTTAATCTCTTTATTCTTATCAAAAGTATTAACTTCTTTATTAGTACTCTTCTTCATTTCTATCTTAACCTTATTATCATTACTTACATTACTAATCCTAGTCATCTCCAAATAATCACTATAACCATAATTATATAAAGTACTTCTGCCACTTTCCATAACAAGAAGCCTATTGCAGACATTCTTAATAAGATATCTATCATGACTAACCATAATAATAGTACCCTTATAATTAGTAAGCATTCTCTCGATAGTATCTTTACCAATAATATCCAAGTGATTAGTAGGTTCATCCAAAATAAGAACATTAGGTTTTTTATTCAAAATCTTACACAAACTAACCCTAACCTTTTCACCACCAGATAAATCTTTAATTTTTTTAAAGACATCATCTCCACTAAACTCAAAAGCTCCAAGAAGTGTTCTGCTCTCATTCGGCGTAAGCTTAGGAAACTCCTTATCAATCTCATCATAAATAGAATTATCATAATTAAGATTATCTAATGCTTGTGAAAAGTAACCAATATTAACTCTATCTCCAAAAATAAACTTACCACCAAGTGATGGAACTTCTCCCACAATAGTCTTAAGAAAAGTACTCTTACCAATACCATTTTCTCCAATAATACCAAGTCTATCTCCTCTAAGAGCTTCAAAAGATAACTTACATAATTCCCTATCATAACCAATAGAAAGATTCTTAACCTTAAGAACATCACTATAACTATTCATCTCAGGACTAAAATTAATCTTAAAAGACTTCTTATTAGCTTTATTAGGTTTATCTATTAATACCATTTTCTCAATCTGCTTTAATTTCGACATAGCCATACCAGCTTTAGTAGGTTTATACCTAAATCTATCCGCAATATCTTGAAGTCTCTTAATCTCCTTTTGCTGTCTTTCATAATCTTTAAGATTCTTCAAATAATCCTCTTCTTTCTTCTTAACAAAATAAGAATAATTACCACTATATCTAGTTAAAGTACCATACTCAATATCATATATCACATTACAAACATTATCCAAAAACATTCTATCATGACTAACCAAAATAATAGAACCCTTATATCCCTTTAAGTATTCCTCAAGCCACTCAATAGCCTTAATATCCAAATGATTAGTAGGTTCATCTAGTATAAGTAAATCAGGTTTCGATAATAAAAGTCTAATCAAAGATAACTTTGTAAGTTGACCACCAGAAAATTCATTCAAATACTTATCTTTATCCTTATCACTAAAATCAAACTTACTTAAAATAACCTCTATCCCTTTCTTATATTTATATCCACCCATATATTCATATCTAGATAAAAGATCATTATATTTATTCAAAACATTTTCATCATAATTAGTACCCATTTCATTCTCTAAAACATCAAGTTTCTTTTCAATATCAAGAATATCACGAAAAGCACTTCTAATATAATCTATCATCTTCATATCAAGATTATAGCCATCATTCTGCTTAACATAACCAATATTAAAATCACCAGAAGAAATAATATCTACTTCTTCATAACCACTAGTAATTTCATATTCACCAACAATTGCCTTAAGTAAAGTCGTTTTACCCGAGCCATTTCTTCCTACAATACCAATTTTCTCATTATCTTTAACACAAAAATTAATATCCTCAAGTACTGTATTATTACCAAGAGTAACACTACCATGACTAATTTTATAATACATAATAATCACCTGCACTACTAATATTTTAACACATAAATAAAAAGAACTAAATACTTTTTTAGTATCAGTTCACACTTCGTTGCTCACTGCTAGTTAAAGCCATTAAGTCTTTAACTAGATTTTTAAAGCCTTATAAATAAGTCTTCAAAAATATTATTTTCTTTTTCTCTTTAAAGATTTACATTTAATATTATCCTTATCGTTATTATCAGCATATATCTTTCTAACTCTTCTAATTTCTTCATATACAAAATTAGCAGGAATAACATCTAAACCATACTTAGAAGAAATAATATTACAAAAATAACTATCATAAAGAATACCTTCAGATATATTAGTATATTCTTCCTCTCTATCTTTATCGTCAATTACAGAAGAAACTTTATAAAGAACACCCGTGCATGTAGATACATTCTCTTTAGGTATCCTTATACTACTAAGACCCAAAAGAAAATCATTTCCTATATCCACCATATCAAAAGGCCTTCCCGTAACCCAATCAAGATATTCTCCCTTTTTCATCATATCTGCATAAAGAATAAATGGCTCACTTAAAGAATCCCTAACAAAAACTTCAGCATTATCTTCATTAATTATCTTTCTCCAAAAAGTAACACCCTGTATATTAATCTCATAATTACTATTTCTCTTTTTAAACATAATAACAAACCTCCCTATGAACATAGTATAACATACAAACAAAGAAAGAACAACCAAAATAGTTGTTCTTTTATATCACTATAATTATTTATATTATACAAGTAAAGTAAACAAACATAATACAAATATATTAGCAACAGCAATTGTAAGTACTACCTTAAATGCCCATTTAAACCAAGTAGAATACTCTACTTTAGCCAAAGCAAGACCACCCATTATAGCACCACATGTTGGAGTAATTAAATTAACAAGACCATTAGCGGCTACTAAAGTCATAATAGTAACTTCAACACTATAACCAAGTTGTGATGCAAGTGGAGCAATAATAGGAGTAGATAAAGTAGCAAGACCAGATGATGAAGGTACCAATATTGATAATACAATATGAAGTATATAATTAAGTGGAACAAATATCATTTCAGGTACTTTAGCAAGAATATCAGCAGCATTATATATAATGTAGTTATCTAAGTAAGTTTGACCCATAAGAACACTAGCACCCCTAGCAATAGCAATTACTAAGATAACACCAATCATATCATCAGCACCATCAACAAAAGTATCCACAAATCCCTTCTCACCAAATTTATTAATAATAGCAATAATAATTGACATTATTAAGAACCATAAAGCAGCCTCATAGAACCACCAATTACCAAGTGAAGAACCAGTAAGCCATCCAGTAAAACTATCAAAGAATGTAACATTAAATTCACCCCAAGGAATAAATCCAACAATCATTACAAGGAAAGTTAAAGCAAATAAAACAAGTGTAACTTTTTGTTTACCAGTTAACTTAACTTCCTTCTCATCTTTTTTATAGAAATTACCAAACTTCTTCTCAGCTTGTTTTTGTTCTCTAAGAGATAATATAGTAGAACCTTTATCCTTTTTAACCTTCTTAGCATAATTCATAACAAAGAATATAGAAATACCAAGAGTAGTAAGCCATAAGAAAGCCGCTATAAGAAGTACTAATCCATGATTAGCCGCAATGCCCTCAGGTAAAGCACTAAGTGCAACACCAGTTGCAAACGGATTAACAGTAGATCCTAAACAACCACTTCCAGCACCAAGCAAAATAACAGCAGAACCAACAAGTGGATCCATACCAGCAGCCATCATTGTAGCGGCAAGTAATACATAGAAACCAACAGTCTCCTCAAGCATACCATAAGTAGAACCACAAATAGAGAATATAAACATTAATATAGGTATTAATAATAACTCTCTACCCTTAAGCCTACGTACTAGTACCTTAATACCAGTTTCAAGTGCACCAGTTTTATTAACTACTGCAAGTAATCCCCCTAACATCATAATGAAAATACCAACATCAATAGCATTTTCAAAACCAAGTATTGGTGACATCAAAACTTGAGATAATGAAGCACCAACAGTTCCACTTCCATTAACAATTTGATCGCCAGCAAATTGTGCATCTGGAAGCACATGTGACAATATTCCTAATCCAAATATCAAGATTAAGATTATCGAAAAAGACGATAACATTACCTTAGCCTTTTTCTTAGCCATTTTTTTCATACCTCCTCTTTATAATCGTACCACTTTTACCATTAATCGCTTCACTAGCCTTATCAAGAGAACCAATAATAGCCTTCTTATTATCAGAATTCTTTACAAAAGATATACAAGCCTCTATCTTAGGAAGCATACTTCCACGGGCAAATTGCCCCTCATCAATATACCTCTTAGCCTCCTCTATATCCATAAAGTCAACATCTTCCTGTTTATCAGTATTATAATTCAAACATACCTTATCAACAGCAGTAAGAATCAAAAGTACATCAGCATCAATCAAATTACCAAGTAAAGCAGCCGTTTTATCCTTATCAATTACAGCCTCTACTCCCTCAAGTAATTCAATTTTATCCGTTTTAACAACAGGAATACCTCCTCCTCCAGCAGCAATAACAATATTATTATTATTAACAAGAAGTTTAATAACATTCTTCTCAATAATATCCTTAGGTATAGGAGATGGTACTACTCTCCTATAACCACGTCCAGCATCACTAACAAATATATAACCCTTATCCTGTTGAATTTTCATAGCATCTTCTTTACTATAAAACATACCAATAGGTTTACTAGGATTATCAAAAGCACTATCTGCCCGATCCACTAAGACTTGTGTTATCAAAGTCACACAATCCCTAACAATACCCTGATGCTCAAGTTCATCTTGAATACATTGTTGAAGTTGGTAACCTATATAACCTTGACTCATACTACCACATTCAGCAAATGGCATTTTAGGAGTTCCTACAGAACCATTCGAAGAATAATCCATAGCCAGAAATATCTGTCCCACCTGCGGTCCATTACCATGTGTAAGAACAATTTGATTTCCCTCTTTAACTAAATTAACAATCGTCGTAGCTACACTCTTAAGAAGTGTTAATTGTTCTTGAGGATTCTTTCCTAAAGCATTACCTCCTAAAGCAATAACAATCTTACTCATACTAATCCCTCATAGTAGCATACACTACAGCCTTAATAGTATGAAGTCTATTCTCTGCCTCATCAAATACCTTAGATTTAGAAGAATTAAATACCTCATCAGTAACTTCCATCTCTTTAAGACCAAACTTTTCATAAATATCTTTACCAATAGAAGTATTCAAATCATGAAAAGAAGGCAAACAATGCAAGAATATAGCATTATCATTAGCATTATTCATAATTTCCATATTAACCTGATAAGGGCTAAGAAGTTTAATTCTCTCATTCCATACATTATCATCTTCACCCATAGAAACCCAAACATCAGTATAAATAACATCAGCCCCATAAGAAGCCTCCATAACATCTTCAGTCATTTCAATACTTCCACCAGTCTCTTTAGCAATTTCTCTACACTTTTCAATAAGTTCTTCACTAGGCCATAAATCAGAAGGCCCACAAGATGTAAAATGCATACCCATCTTAGCACAAACAACCATAAGCGAATTAGCAACATTATTTCTAGCATCACCCATAAATACCAGTTTAATTCCCTTTAGATGACCAAAATTCTCCTCAACAGTCATAACATCCGCTAACATCTGAGTAGGATGAAATTCAGTAGTCAAACCATTCCATACTGGTACACCAGCATTATTAGCAAGTTCTTCCACAATTTCCTGTGCATAACCCCTATATTCAATACCATCATACATTCTACCAAGTACTTTAGCAGTATCACTAATACTCTCTTTTTTACCCATTTGTGAACTACCAGGATCCAAGTATGTAACACCCATACCCAAATCAAGACCAGCAACCTCAAAAGCACATCTTGTTCTAGTAGAAGTCTTCTCAAACAATAAAACAATATTCTTACCCTCTAAATACCTATGAGGAATACCCTTTTTCTTTTTCTCTTTTAAATCATGAGAAAGATCAAGTAAATATCTAATCTCTTCTGGAGTATAATCAAGAAGAGTAAGAAAATTTCTACCTTTCAAATTAATATCTTTATTATAACTACTCATCTGGTCAAAGTTCCCCCCTTATCAAAGGCATACTCATACATCTAGGACCACCACGACCTCTAGAAAGTTCAGCACTACTCATCTCAATAACCTTAATACCATGTTCCCTTAAAATATTATTAGTAATATTATTTCTATTATATACAACAACAACACCAGGAGCAATACATAAAGTATTAGTACCATCATTCCATTGTTCTCTTTCAGAAGAAATCTTCTCTCCACCAGCACAAGGAATAAGTTCAATCTTCCTACCAAGATATTTCTCAAGTATCTCTTCCAAACTACCCTTAACTTCTAAAACATTCAAATCCTCATCACTATCAGGAATATCTCCCTCAGTAATTTCAAATACCTGAAGAGTATCCATAATACCAGGATGATAAGTAAACTTATCAACATCAATCTGTGTAAATACCGTATCAAGATGCATAAATGCCCTAGACTCAGGAATATTAAATGCCAAAACAGTATCAACCTTACAATCACTATCCCTAAACAAATTCTTAGCAAGTTCATCTATAGCCCCAGCTTCTGTTCTTTGTGAAATACCAACAGCAATAATATGCTCATTAAGATTAAGAACATCACCACCCTCTATATGATAAGGTAAATACCTATCATAATACTTATCAAGCTTATCCTTATAATCAGGATGATAATTAAATATATACTCAGCATATATAGTTTCCCTATTTCTTGTAACAGAATACATCTTATTCAAAATAACACCATTACCACAAGAAGCAAAAGGATCCCTAGTAAAATATAAGTTAGGCATAGGATCCGCTAAAAAATCACTCTCTTCAGCAGTTAAATCAACTAAAGACTTCTCTACATCCCTCTTAGCCCTACTAATTTCCTCCATCTTAATACCTTCCATAGTCTTAAGAACAAGCTCTTTCTTATTAACAAAGCTCTTTAAATAATCATATACAAGAGTTTTATACTTAGGAGTCCTAATACCAGCCTCATATATAAACTGTCTAATAAACTTATCTAAAATTTCATCATCAAGTTCTAACACAGAAGCCATCAAATCCTCTAGATATACAACCTCAATTCCATTTTCTTTCAAAATATGAGCAAACTCATCATGCTCCTTTTGTGCATCCGGTAAAAAAGGAATATCATCAAACAACAATCTACTCAAAGTATCTGGAGTCAAATTAAGAAGTTCTTTTCCAGGTCTATGAAGTAATACCTTTTTTAAAGGAGCAATCTCACTTTTAACATTAATAGCATTCATTCTATCTTCTCCTTTCCATTCTCTATTTATAAAGTAGTAACATCTACTATAAACCAATTATAACATAAAAATACAAAAAATACCTCTATTTATCTTTAATTTTTGATAAAAAATCCCTAAGCCTATCATTATCCTTATTAGAAAACCCTTCCTTAACACTACCATCAAAACATATCTTACCATCATCAATAAAAACAAGCCTATTAGCACACTTCTTAACAAAACCCATCTCATGAGAAACAATAACCATAGTCATGCCCCTATCAGCAATCTCACGAATAAGATCAAGAACTTCATCAGCCATCTCAGGATCAAGTGCACTAGTAGGTTCATCAAACAAAATAATATCAGGATTCATAATAAGAGACCTAACTATAGCAACCCTTTGCTTTTGACCACCAGATAACTCATTAGGATAATAATCCTTCTTATCAGCTAAACCAATAGTACTAAGAAGTTCCATTGCCCTTTTATTAGCCTCATCTAATCTCATAATACCATTTTTAACAGGAGCTAAAGTAATATTTTCAATAACCGTAAGATGAGGAAACAAATTAAACTGTTGAAACACCATACCAATTCTTTCCCTTATCTTAGATAAATCAATATTCTTATCAGTCAAATCATATCCCTCAAATATAACCTTCCCACTAGTGGGCTTCTCTATCATATTAAGACACCTAAGAAAAGTACTCTTACCACTACCACTAGGACCAATAACCCCAACAACATCTCCCTTATTAATCTTAATATTAATACTCTTAAGAACCACATTCTTGCCAAAAGATTTCTTTAAATTCTTAACTTCTAACATTATTAACCTTCCTTTCCATCATACCAATAAGCCTAGTCAAACCAAAAGTAATAACCAAGTAAATAATAGCAATAATAATAAGAGGAAAGAAATAATCATAAGTTCTAGAAGCAATAATATCCGAAGCCTTAGTAAGTTCAACAATACCAATATAAGCCCCTACAGCAGTTTCCTTAACCAAAGTAATAAACTCATTACCCAAAGCAGGTAAAATATTCTTAAAAGCCTGAGGCAATATAATATACCTCATAACCTTACCATAAGAAAGCCCAAGACCAAACCCAGCCTCAAATTGCCCCCTATCAACAGAGTTAATGCCAGCCCTAATAATCTCTGAAACATAAGCACCAGAATTAATACCAAAAGCAATAATACCAACAATAACTATATTAATATTAACAGACTTAAAAATAACATAATAAATAATCATAAGCTGTAGTATAGATGGAGTACCCCTAATAATATCAACATACCACTTAGACAACTTATTACCAATTCTCATCTTACCATTAACATCATAATTATTTCTAATAAGAGCAGTAATAATACCAATAATAACCCCAATAACAACCGCTCCAAGAGCAATAACAATAGTATGAAATAAACCCTCTAATATAAACTCATACCTATTATCATAAATAACACTCTGATAAAAAGAATCCCATATATCAGCAAAAAAACTAAATATCTTATCCCAAAAATTCATATAACCATTCATATAAAAACTCCTCACTCAGTAGTATGATTAATCACATATTTATCAATCTCACCACTATCTTTAAGTCTATTAAGTACTTTATTAATAGTATTAAGAAGATCACTATTACCCTTCTTAACAACCATACCATAACTATCACTAGCAAAACTACCAGACAAAATCATAATACCACTATTATTCTTAACCATTTCATAAGCAGGAAGCTCATCCATAACAACACAATCAACCTTACTACCCTTTAAATCCTCTATCGCAGCCAAATACTTCTTTTCCCTAACAATCACAGAATTCTTAAAATTAGAAGTAACATAACTATCCGCTACACTACCAAGTTGCACAGCAATACTTTTACCATCAATACTATCAGTATCTTTAATATCACTATCACTTCTAACAACCACTACCTGATTACTAACAAAATAATTAACAGAAAAATCAACCTGCTTAGCCCTTTCCTCAGTATAACTAATTCCAGCAGCACCAAAATCAGCCTTACCAGTTTTTACTTCACTAATAATAGAATCAAAAGCAACATCCTTAATAACTAATTTCTTTCCCATCTCCTTAGCAATCTCTTTAGCAATATCAATATCAACACCAACAATCTCACCATTATCATAATACTCATAAGGAGCAAACCCAGCCTCAGTAACCATAACCAAAGTATCACTATCCTTACCACATCCACTTAAACACAAAACACAAACTAAACAAAACAAAAACTTTCTCATATATACTCTCCTCTACTATAAACAATTATAGCATAAAAAATAAAAAAAAGAATAAACAAATTAATATTTATTCTTAAACATTCTCAATATCAACATTTCTATTATGTTTAATACTATCCCAATTACAACTCTTAATAAATATACAAATAAAATTAATAGGTATCCAACTAATAACAAACAAATCAAACAATAAAATACCACCAATATTATTTCTAAAACTCTTATTATACTTCTTAAGAATCAAAATTCTTACAATAACCCCAAATAAATATGAAATACAAGCAAAAATAATTTTATAAAATATATCATCAAAAGACAAAGAATTAAAATTAATAAACATATTAATAACAATTAATATAGGGAGTAAATTAAATACAACATGCAAAATAACAGATAAAGAAAATAAACTAACATCAAAACACTCAAAATTCCTCTCTTTAATCCCTTTCTTAAGTAAAGTAGGAAAGTACTCCCTTAAACATTCCATAGTACCAAA
This sequence comes from Paludibacteraceae bacterium, assembly GCA_963601985.1. Lineage (GTDB taxonomy): Bacteria > Bacillota_I > Bacilli_A > RF39 > UBA660 > CAG-302. The sequence continues at coordinate 4,575 of CAVCHK010000060.1, read as the reverse complement.
AGACCATCTTTTCCTCTGTTTCCAAGAAACAGCAAATCTACTAACCTGTTCATCATAACAAATAGCCTCAGTAGCAAATCCAATCTTCTCATTATTAATAGCACACATAGCGGTAAATTCAACATCTTCCGTTACAGTCTTAGGATTAAAACCATATTTATCAATAACTTCTTTCTTAACAATAAAACCAGTACCATTTAAAAAAGAAGATCTCCCCATATTATATCTAGATTCATTTAAAAACAAACTCTGAAAATAATACAAAATAGCATAACTACTAGTAAGCCAATTATCCGAAATATTCTTAGTATCCCTAAAACCCTGAGCAACAGAATAACCACTATTAAGCATATCATTCATTTTACTCAAAAAATCAGGATGAACAATATTATCAGCATCAAATATAGCATAAGCATCAATATTATTATTATCTTTCAAAATATCAAAAGCAAACTTAAGAACTTCCCCTTTAGTATTAACCTTCTCCGTACATAAAATACTCTTAGCTCCAGCCCTCTTAGCTACTTCGAAAGTATTATCAGTACAATTATTAACAATAACATAAATATCAAAATATTTACTAGAATAATTCTGTTTCTTTAAACTATCAATAAGCTTACCAATAACTTCCTCTTCATTCCTCGCAGCAATAATAATAGCAAAAAAATTCTTTTTTTTGCTATTAATAACACTACTTCTCTTTTTCTTAAATATACCTAAAGAAGTAACAACAAAGTACCCCAAATATACCAAAGAAAAGATCCACATTATATATATAATTTTCTCAAACATTATTTCACCTCGAATTGTACTATTTAAACTAGTACAATCTTATCATACACCTATATATAAAGTTTGTCAATCAAACAAAAGAACATATCAAAAACTTTACATATTTTTATCATAATCATCCAAGAAGCTATGTCTAATATTATTAACCTTATAACTAATAACACTATCACAATTAATATTATCCATAGCCTTAAAAATATTCATATCAACTTTAGGATTAACCTTACGTAAATCATTAATTAATAACTTAATCTCTCTTCTTTTACTATTAACCTTATCAATATCACTAATATCCTCAGTTAACCTGCAGGCACAATTAATAAATTTTAAATTATTATATTTCATCCAAGATATAATATCCTCTTCACGAACCAAATACAAAGGCCTAATAAGTTCCATACCAACAAAGTTATCACTATGAAGTTTAGGAAGCATAGTCTTAATTTCACTACCATAAAACATACTAAGCAAAGTAGTTTCAATAACATCATTAAAATGATGCCCTAAAGCAATCTTATTACAACCAAGTTCCATAGCCTTATTATATAAACACCCTCTTCTCATTCTAGCACACATATAACAAGGACTATCTGCTTTCATATTAACAACACTATCAAAAATATCAGATTTAAATATAACAATATCAATATTAAGCCTTCTAGCAGTATCCTCTATCATTCTCCTATGCATATCACTATAACCAGGATCCATAACAACATATTTAGCCTCAAAACTAACCTTACCATGCCTAATAAGTTCTTCAATACACTTAGCAAGTAAAAATGAATCCTTTCCCCCACTAATACATACCATTACCCTATCATTTTCCTTAATAAGTTCATAATCCCTAACAGCCTTAACAAACCTACTCCAAATACTCTTTCTATATTTTTTAATAATACTTCTCTCAATCTCTTTATACTCTTCCATAAACATCCCTCACTAAGTATTATACAGCAAAAAATAATAAAAAAAAAGAATTAATAACTATATTATTTCCACTAGATTCAAAAAAGAAGCAAATATAACCCAAAGCATATAAGGAATAAGTAAATAACCACTAACTCTATTTTCATTATAAAATTTATATATCATATATCCCACTATTAATATTAGTAAAAGAAGCCAAAAGAAAGCAAAAACCTTAAGTCCAAAACTAAAAAATATAATAGGCCAAAGTAAATTAACAATCAAATTAACTTTATAAATATTCATAAGTTCTCTATTATCTCTAACAATATAACTAGATATCCCCATAAGAATATAAAGAATACTCCAAACAATAGGAAATACCCATCCATCTACTATACCACTATAATTCTTACTTTCAGAAGAAGTAATAAAACCCACTATACCCCCAAGTAATAAAGGTATTATAACATACAATATAAGTTTTTTATAATTAATCTTTTTCATAATCATCACACTATATTAATATGCAATATAAATATAATTATACAAAAAAAGAACTAATAGTTCTCTTTCTTAATTTCAAAATAACTCTGAGGATGAGCACAAACAGGACAAACCTTAGGAGCCTCTTTTCCAATAACAATATGGCCACAATTCCTACATTGCCATATCATATCACCATCTCTAGAAAATACCAAACCATCTTCTACATTAGCAAGTAATTTTCTATATCTCTCTTCATGCTCTTTTTCAATTTTAGCAACTTCTTCAAACAAAAATGCAATTCTAGTAAAGCCCTCACTTCTAGCAGTCTCAGCAAAACCCTTATACATATCTGTCCACTCATAGTTTTCACCTTCTGCTGCCGCTATTAAATTATCTATAGTACTAGGAACTTCTCCACCATTTAATTCCTTAAACCACATCTTAGCATGCTCTTTTTCATTATCAGCAGTCTCTTCAAATATAGCAGCTATCTGCTGATAACCATCCTTCCTAGCCTTAGAAGCAAAATAAGTATACTTATTCCTAGCCTGTGATTCCCCTGCAAAAGCAGTCATAAGATTTTGTTCTGTCTTACTTCCTTTTAATTCCATATCAATACCTCCTATAAGATAAGTATAACTTAAATAACAATAACTGTCAATTTATTGACAAAAAATTAACGACTTATTTTATTTGGAATAATAAGAAAATAAGTTATCTCGCAATTTAATTTTACTATATTTTTTCTAAAATAAAAAAGAGTCATAAGACTCTTAATAGGGTTAATTAATTATTTTTTAGTTTGTATGAAATTCCTACTATTGCTAATGCACTTAATAGAAGAGCAACTACTGTATAAGTAATACCATCTCCTGTTTGAGGATTTTCAGCTTTAGCAGTTGTTTTATATGTAACTAGATAAGTTGAGAATTTATCACTTTCAAATGATACAACTCCATTTTTAGAATCATATGTTGAAGCAAGAACTTCTGCTTTTTCAACTCTATTTTCATCAATATGATATCTAATTACTTGGAATTTATAATCTAATTTACTATCTGTTACTATAGATTTAACATCAATCCCAAATGGAATTTTATTTGTTGTTTCATTTAATTCAGCAACTTCTTGTCCATCATTTTTAACAAGAACTCTTAAATCTAATACTTTACCAACTTTAAAATCTTTAATTAAATCTTTAGCTTTTTCAGTTGCTGCTACTTTTTCATTCTCAGTAGCATCACTAACAGCAGTTTCAATGTTTACTTTAGTTAAATCAACATTACTTAATTCACTTATTTTATTTTCATTAACTAAAGTATTTAATTCATTACCTAAAGCAGTTTGTTGTTTAGCAGTAATACTATTTGCAGCATCTTTATCTACTACAGCAGTGTAATCTATGTTAACATCAATAGTATCTTTTGCAGGATAATTAGCAGCATAGTCTTTTACCACTTTACCACTAACTTTATTTTTAGAATCACCAACAAATCCTATTGAGTCACCAGTAACCATATTATCAATAACATCTTTAGCAATAGTAACTTTACCACCTCTAATTACGATACCAGCTCCACCACCATTAGCAGTGATTTTAACGCCAGATTTTACAGTTAAAGTAGTATCATTAGAGTTATATATACCACAAGAGATATATCCTGAAGAAACAATATTACTAATTAAGTTTCCTCCATTAACATTAACTACGTTTCCTCCCCATCCGGCAGTACCATTATCACCAATAGCAATATTATCTATTGTTTCAATATAACCATTATTTATTGTTACATTAGACTTTATCATATAAGCAACACCAAATTCATGAGCTTTAATAGTTCCACCATTCATAACGAAATTTGCACCTTTTACCAAAACTCCATTACCACCATCATTAGCATTAATAGTACCACTTTCTAAAATAAATTTACCATCAGTTAAAACATTAACAGTACTATTTTTAGTAATTGAACCATTTTCTCCTGAATCCTTAACAGTTAATTCTCCTTTATCTTGTACTGTAATCCAAGAATATAACGTCTTACCATTTAAATCAATAACTGTTTTTACTCCTTCTCCTTCAACAATAATTTCTTCTGCAGTTAAATCATTTTGAAGTACACATGTACCATTTGCTTGAATACAATCATTTAGTTCATCAACAGTTGTAATATTTGTAGAATCTGCAGCATTTACACCAGTTAACCCTAAAACAGTGAAAATACTTGTTGTCAAAAACAATTTTAATCCTTTCATATTTCCTCCTTTATTATTTTATATATCTATTATACAATGTATTTAATTTTTATTCAAGAAGTTATGACATTTATCAGAGATTTTCCCTGAATTTAATTAATACCAATAATTATAATAGTTTAACCTAAT
>CAVCHK010000059.1:0-7120 GCA_963601985.1 Paludibacteraceae bacterium | reverse complement strand
CGCTAATACTACTAATAATAATAGGAGGTTTAACATTTTCTCTAGTAAAAGGATTTACTTTTGCAGTAGACTTTACAGGAGGTACAAGTATAACAATAAATTCTAATAAAGAAATATCATTAGATAACTATACTATAGAAAAAATAAGTTCCACAAAAGACACAACAACAATAATTATAAAAGAACAATTAACTAAAGAAGAAATAAAAGAATTATCAAATAATCTACAAGAAGAATATAACTTATCCGCAGATATCTATGTCGTATCCGACTTAGTAAAAAAAGAACTAATAAAAAATGCTATCATATCACTAATTATAGCCTTTGTAGGCATAACACTATATGTAAGTATAAGATTTAGATTCAACTATGCAATTTCAGGTATTATAGCTCTTCTTCATGATGTACTTATAACTTTTATATTCTTTGGAATACTACACCTAGAAATAGATTCCATCTTTATAGCGGCCATACTTACCATTATTGGATACTCAATAAATGATACCATAGTAACATTCGATATGATAAGAAGAACATATAAAGCCAAGAAGAAAGTAGATAAAGAAGGCCTAATAGATATAGTAAATGATTCAGTTAGATTAACATTCTTTAGATCAATTATGACTACTGTTACTACTATAATACCAATAATATGCCTAATATTCTTTGGAGCAAGTGAAATACTAAACTTCAACTTAGCTCTTCTAATAGGCTTTATAGCAGGAGTATTCTCATCAATATATGTATCTAATCAATTATGGTTAATACTAGAATCAAGAAGAATATCTAAACCAAAGAAAGATAAAAAAGAATTAAAAGAAATAGATGAATTAAAAGTAAAAGGTGTAAACTGCTAAATAAGAGGAAATCATTTTCCTCTTATAAACATAAGAAGGTGAATATATGAGTATTAAAACTAAATATATAACAATAGATGATTTAATAGAAAAATTCAAAATATATAACAATAATGAAGAAGACATAAAACTAATAAATAATGCATACAATTATGCCTATAAGAAACATTTTGGACAAAAAAGAATCTCAGGAGACGACTATATTTATCATCCCCTAAATGTAGCACTAATATTAACAGAAATATCAGCAGATGCCGAGTGCCTATCAGCAGCTCTTCTACATGATACTATTGAAGACTCTGATGCTACATATGAAGAAATAAAAACCCTTTTTGGAGCTAATGTAGCCCTTTTAGTAAATGGTGTAACTAAAATAAATAAAATAAACTTTACTTCCGAATCAGATGCTACCGCAGCATATCAAAGAAAGATACTAGTAGGACTTTCTGAAGATCCAAGAGTAATAATCATAAAACTAGCAGATCGTCTTCATAATATGCGTACAATAGATGTATTAAGTGAAGAAAAACAAAAGAAAAAAGCAAAAGAAACCCTAGAAATCCTTACTCCAGTAGCACATAGACTAGGTATATATAAAATAAAAAGTGAACTAGAAGATTTATCTCTTCGTTATCTAAAACCAGATGCCTACTTCGACATAGTAGAAAAACTAAACCTAAAAAAAACAGAACGAGATGAAGCAGTAAGTAAAATGATGGAAGAAGTATCCCTTCTATTAAAAGAACACAATATTCCTCATGAAATGAAAGGAAGAAGTAAAAGCATATATAGTATATACACAAAACTAGCCAAAGGAAAGAAATTCGATGAAATATATGATATTCTAGCTCTAAGAGTATTTGTAGATACAGAACAAGAGTGTTATCTAGCCTTAGGTCTTATTCACTCTAAATATAAACCAGTGCCAAAAAGATTTAAGGATTATATAGCTATGCCTAAAACTAATTTATATCAGTCTCTTCATACTACTGTATTTGGTATTGATGGTAAGTTATTTGAAATACAAATAAGAACATACGAAATGGATAAAATAGCAGAATACGGTATAGCATCCCACTGGTCATATAAAGAAAATAAAAATGGTGAAAAAAGTATTAAAGATGTAACTGAAGAAAAATTACAAATATTTAGAAATATCATTGAACTAAATGAAGATTCATCTTCATCAGAAGAATTCCTCTCATCAGTAAAAAAAGATATACTAACAAACAACGTAATATATGTCTATACCCCTAAAGGAGATGTAATAGAACTACCATTTGACTCAACTCCAGTAGACTTTGCATATAAAGTACATAGTGAAGTAGGGGACACAATAATATCCGCTATAGTAAACAATAACATAGTACCACTAGACTATAAGCTATCCACAGGAGACATAATCAAAGTAAACACAAATAAAGCTTCAAAACCAAGTAAAGATTGGCTATCTTTCGTAGCAACTGAAGGAGCAAGAAATAAAATAAAAGCCTATTATAATAGACTAGAAAAAGATGAAAACATTGAAAAAGGGTCTATCCTTTTAGAAAAAGAATTAAAACGAGAAAACATAAGTATAAATGAGTTCCTATCCAATAAAAATATAGAAAAAATACTAAATGAATTAAAATTAAAAAACATAAACGAACTATATATAGATATAAGCTTAGGAAAACATTCACCATCTTCTATAATAAAAATAATAAACAAAAAAGAAGAAGAAAAAGAATCAATAATAGATAAAATAAATGAAACTACTTCATATAAAAATGATAAAGATAAGAAAAATAATGATATTCTTGTAGAAGGAATGAGTGAAATAAAAGCTAATTTAAGTCTTTGCTGTAAACCCCTTCCTGGGGATAATATAATTGGTTATATAACTAAAGGATTCGGTATAACAGTACATCGTAGTAATTGTAAGAATATAATTGATATAGAAGAAAGACTAATAAATGTTAAATGGAATGAAAATATAATAAAAAAATATCCAGCAGGAATACTAGTATATACTAGTGCAAATGACAATTTACTTGATATAATAACTAAAGCATCCGCTAGTAATATAATAATAGATAGTATCTCAACTATAAATAAAAGTACTAATAAAGTATATAGTATGACCATCTTAGTAGAAGATAAAGATAAATTAGAAAAGTTTATGAATAACTTATTAAACCTAAAATTCGTAGAAAAAGTAGAAAGAGAGATAAATTAATGAAAGTATTAGTTCAAAGAGTAATATCTTCAAGTGTAGAAGTAAATAATAAGATAGTAGGTAAAATAGACAAAGGTATTATGTTATTAGTGGGTTTTACCCAAAATGATACATCAAAAGAAATAGACTATATGGTAGATAAAGTAATAAATCTAAGAATATTTGATGATGAAAACGGCATAATGAACAGAAGTCTATTAGATATATCAGGAAGCATATTATCAATTAGTCAGTTTACTCTATATGCAGATGCCTCCAAAGGAAGAAGACCATCATATACTAAAGCATTAACTAGTAAAGAAACAATAGTTCTATATAACGAATTTAATGATAAACTAAGAAGTAAGAATATTAAGGTAGAAACAGGTATTTTTGGAGAAGAGATGAAAGTATCACTTATAAATGATGGACCAATAACCATTATGTTAGAGAAGTAATACACATCACTTTTATCCCTTCGTGCCTGTAGTCACTCTGGGTTCTCTAATGCCTATAGTCATTAGAGAAAAACATTATATTGCTTTTATAATATCTTAGATAATAGTATTAGAAGTATAAAAAAAATAAAAAAATAATTGACAACTAAAAATAATAATAATATAATAATTATAGTTTCTATTACTATTAGTGACAAATAGTATAAAAGGTAGAACGGATAGTTCCCGTTATCAAACTAAAAAAAGAGCACATTAAGTGAAAAAGGGTGGCACCGCGGAAATATATTTCGTCCCTATAAATTCATTTAATGTGCTTTTAACTATGAAAGAAGGTAAAATATGAAAAACAAATACAGAACAATCTACTGTGGTGAAACAAAAGATAATATAGGAGAAGAAGTAAAAGTAGCAGGATGGGTAGAACAAATAAGAAATCTAGGAAGTTTAGTATTCTTAACATTAAGAGATGAAAGCGGCATAGTACAACTAATAAGTGAAGAGATAGATAAATTCAGTAATCTAACTAGAGAAAGTACCATTACCGCTACAGGAGTAGTAAAACATCGTGCTGAAGGTATGACTAATCCAAATATGAAAACGGGTGAAATAGAAGTATTAATATCCTCTTATGAAATATTAGGACTAGCTAATAACGTCTTACCTTTTGAAATAAACCATAGTACTGAAGCCCTTGAAGACACAAGGCTAAAATACCGCTATTTAGATTTAAGAAATCCAATAGTGCATGATAAAATATTATTTAGAACAGAAGTATTAGACTATATACGTAAAATAATGAAAGAAATGAACTTTACAGAAATACAAACTCCAATAATAACAGCCTCATCACCTGAAGGTGCAAGAGACTTTATAATCCCATCTAGAAAATATAAAGGTAAGTTTTATGCTTTACCACAAGCACCACAAATATTCAAACAATTACTAATGTGTTCAGGCTTTACCAAATATTTTCAAATAGCACCATGTTTTAGAGATGAAGATCCACGTAGTGATAGATTATATGGAGAATTCTATCAATTAGACTTAGAGATGTCTTTTGCATGTGAAGAAGATGTCTATAAAGTAGGAGAAAAAGTCTTCTATGATATATTTACTCACTTTAGTAATAAAGAAGTATCACCATATCCATTTATAAGAATACCATACAAAGAGTCAATATTAAAATATGGAACAGATAAACCAGATTTAAGAAATCCACTTATAATTGAAGATGTAACAGACATACTAAATAAAAGTACTTTTGAACCATTTAATAATTTATTAATTAGAGCAATAAAAGTAGATAATATAGATAAATCTAACTCATGGTACAAAAAAATAGAACAGTATATCAAAGAAAAAGGTGCAAGTGGAATGTCATACATAAAAGTAGGAGAAAATAATACATTTAAGTCTTCGGTAGATAAATTCTTAACTGATGAAATAAGAAAAGAACTAATTACTAAGTGTAATTTAAAAAGTGGAAGTACATTGTTCATCTTAGCAGATACTAAATATAAAATAAATAAATATGCTGGACTACTTAGAACAATTCTAGCAGAAGAATTAGACTTAATAGATAAAAACAAATTTATTTTCTGTATAATAAACGACTTCCCAATGTATGAATATAACGAAGAAGATAATACATGGGACTTTGGACATAATCCATTTAGTATGCCAAAATGCACACTAGAAGAATTAACAAAAGAAAATATGGAAAATATTGTTGCTAACCAATATGACTTCGTATGTAATGGCTATGAAATGGCTTCAGGAGCAGTTAGAAACCATAGCATAGAAATAATGAAAAAAGCCTTTTCATTAGCAGGATATACCGAAGAAGACGTAGAAAACAAATTTAGAAGTTTATATACCGCTTTCCAATATGGAGCACCACCACATGCAGGAATGGCTCCAGGAATAGACAGAATACTAATGCTTTTAAAAGATGAAGAAAATATAAGAGAAATGGTAGCCTTTCCACTTGGAGCAAATGCTCAAGATAATATGATGGGTTGCCCAAACGAAGTATTTGAAAAACAATTAAAAGAAGCACATATCAAAATTAGAGACTAATTTTATTAGGGGGAAATATAATGAAAGAATTAAAAGATATAGCTATAATATATAAATTAAACGTAAATTTTAACAAACTAGAATATATACCATATAAAGTAGTATCAGGTATATATGATGAAATAAATGAAGAATTAATAGATGAAACAGGTACACCTTATCGTCATATAATAGAAGGAGAAAGTCAAGGTTTTGCAGCCAGAAAAAACATAAGAGAATACCTAAAAGAATTCCCATTACTACCACTACCAATACTAAAAACAAAAATACTAAATACCGCAAAAAAAGCCAAATATGAATTGAATACATTTATAACCGAAGAAGATACCATTCCACTTATAAATATATTTATGAAAGATAGTTATAGTAATGAAAGTATTCTCATAGATAGAGATATATTAGCCTTCTACATAACCTATTATCCAGAAGTACTAAAAGATATAGAAGAAGAATACAACATAAAAATCCAAATAATTAATGAAGAAGAAAAAGAAAATATATCACTCCCAAATAAAGAAATAGAAGAAAAAGAAAAAATAGATATAAACGTACAAATGCTATATAACGAAATAACTAAAGCAGTAATAGATCAAAATGAACCAATAATGAAAATACTAACTGCTATATGGAAACAATATAATGACTTTTCACCAAATAAATCAAGAAATATCCTAATAAATGGAAGTACAGGAGTAGGAAAAACAGAAATATTCAGACAACTAACTAAAATAATTAATGTACCATGTTATATAGCAAATGCTACAGAGTATACCGCTAGTGGATATATAGGCAAGGATGTAACAGATATGCTAAAATCTTTACTTGATATAACAAAAGGTAATATAAATAAAGCTGAAAGAGGAATACTAATAATAGATGAATTAGATAAACTAGCAGAAACAAATAAATTACACTCCCAAGTAAATCAAAAAGATGTACAAGAGGCATTATTAAAACTAGTAGAAGATGGTAAATACGATTTAATGTATAATGGAAGAAAAATAACCTTTGATACAAGTAAATTATTAATAGTAGGTATGGGGAGTTTCTCCCGTATAAATTTAACAACTGATAAAGTAGTAGGTTTTGAACAAACTTCAAAACCAAAACAATATAAAGACTTAACTACAGAAGACTTCGTAAAAAACGGTATGATCCCAGAGTTAATAGGAAGATTCCCAGTAGTAATACAAATGAATGAATTAAATCACGATAGCTATTTAAGAATAATAAATTCAACATATGGAGCATTAACAATGAATAAAATATTCCTAGAAAAGTTTGGTATACAATTAATAATAACAACAGATGCCTTAAACGAAATAGCTCTTCTAGCGGATAAACAAGGTTTTGGAGCTCGTAGTTTAGATGTTATAATAGAAAAAGCCCTATCAGTAGCCTCCTATGAAATAGCCTCTAATCCAGAAGTATATAATGAATTAATAGTTACTGAAGAAACAATAAAAAATAATAAAGCCTATACACTTAAAAGAAAAAAATAACTAATAAGTTATTTTTTCTTTATATAA
>CAVCHK010000058.1:0-2587 GCA_963601985.1 Paludibacteraceae bacterium | reverse complement strand
GATAAAATTAATTTATTAAAAGATATAAAAAATAGTTATAATAACTTTGTAATAACTAATAAAGATACAAAATTATATGATAAAGAAGGTAATGAAATAGGTAATATAACCAAAGATGTATATTTAATTTTAGAAAATATAGATGATAATTATGATAATAAATATTTTAAATTAAAATACTCTGATATCTATATTAAATATACAGACATAGATAAGAGTGAAGAAAAAGAAGAAGATACTAGATATAACAATTATATACCTTTTAATAAAAGCATTATAACTAACAAAAATATTAAATTATATATAGATAATGACAACTACTATGAGATAAACAAAAACCTACAACTGCCTATAATAATCGACGATAACGATAAATATTATGTTAGCTTTGATAATAAATTACTATATGTGCTAAAAGATGACGTTGAAGTAGAAGAAAGAAATAACAGCACCGAAGAAATAGCTAAAGAAATCGCTGTATTAAATTATCATTTTGTTATTAATATAGAGGCAGGAGAAGATAAACTATGCAAGCCATCAAGTATTTGCCATACAGACACACAATTTGAAAGCCATATTAAATATATTAAAGAAAATGGCTTCTATGCAATTACTATGAAAGAATTAGAAATGTTTATTGATGGTAAAATTAACTTGCCAAAAAAAACAGTAGCTATTACTATTGATGATGGATGGTTCGTAGCTAGGTCTAAAAATATCCTAAATAATTATCAAGTTATGGGTACATTATTTTTAATAGGCTATTTAGCACCAGTTAGTGATTATGCGTCACCTTATCTTGAAGTTCATTCTCACACATGGAATTTACATAACATAAGTAATTGTAGTGAGGGAAGAAGTCCGCTATTATGTTATGATAAAAATAAAATAGTAGAAGACTTAAAAAAGAGCAGAGAGAGTTTAAATAATACAACATACTTTTGCTACCCATTTTATGAATATAATGATAATGCCATTGAAGCATTAAAAGAAGCAGGATTTGAAATGGCCTTAACAGGAGGCAATAAGAAGGTAACTAAAAACATAGATAAATATAAAGTACCTAGGTATGTTATATATAATACTACATCAGTTGAAAAACTATCAAGTATAATAAACTAGATAAAGAAATAGTAAAAAGACTATTCTTTTTCTTTTATATATGATAAAATACGAAGTAGGTGGTATATGTGCGCTTATCTAAATTAATAATATTAGGTATTATTTGCTTTATAATATCAAATTTTTTCTTTTCTATATGTATTATTCATGGAAATTCAATGTATCCAACATATAAAGATAAACAAATAGTTTTAGAAAAAAAATTCTTAAATAATTATAAAAAAAATGATATAGTAGTAATTAAGAAAAATAAATTAACAATAATAAAAAGAATTGTTGCATCCCCCTATGATACGATTATAATTAAGAATAATTATGTATACGTTAATGATAAAAGAATCGATAATTATATAACAAATTATTCTGAAACATCGGAGTTTAAAATAACTCTAAAGCAAGATGAATACTTTGTTTTAGGAGATAATAGGAATTTCAGTATAGATAGTAGAGATGAAAAAGTAGGAATAATAAATAAAAAAGAAATAAAAGGTAAAATAATAAAATAAATATTTAAAAAAAACAAAATATATGTTATCATAGTAACAGATGCAATTTTAAATAAATTGATATTTGTAGGGAAGTGTTACAATGAAAAAAATTAAGAAAGAAATATTATCAAGCATAATATTATCTTTTGCAGCATCATTTATGCTTTTTATCTATGAACCAATAGTAATGTATGCCAATAATATTAATGATTTTTGGTTTGATTTAAAGATATTACTAAAAGTTACTTTTATATTATTTACCATTATATTTTTATTAATATTTTTATGCTACTTAATATTTTATTTGTTAAACAAGAAAATAAAAAATAATATAAAGATATATAATCTCATTTTAGTTATAGGATATATATTGTTCATAACAACATATATCCAAGGAAACTATTTAGCAGGACAATTACCACCATTAGATGGAACCACTATTATATGGACAAAGTATACAAATCCTATTATCATTTCAATATTATTACTTGCTGTAATAACACTTATAGTGGCTATTATATACAAAAAGTGCAAAGAAAAAACATTAAATTATTTAACCTATATTAGTTTAGCTATATGTGCAATGCTATCAGTATCTTTAATAACTACATTAACAAAAGAGGATGTTTTAAAAGAAAAAAAGAGTAGTGTAAGTGCTACCATTAAGAACTTAGACACATACTCAGATAATGAAAACTTTATTATTCTTCTATTAGATGCAGTCGATTCAGTTATGTTTAACGATATAGTAAAAACAAATGAAGAATATAAAACTATATTTAGTGATTTTACTTATTATCCTGACACAATGTCTGGCTATCCCTTTACAAGAGATTCAATCCCATTTATTTTATCAGGAATATGGAATAATAATGAAGAAGATATTAAAAATTACTATATAAAAGCAATAGATAATTCACCATTTTTAAAAGAACTAGAGAATAAAAAGTATGATATAAATATTTATGATTCAGAAA
>CAVCHK010000057.1:0-2957 GCA_963601985.1 Paludibacteraceae bacterium | reverse complement strand
TTGTTGTTTTGAAACCTCGAGGTACTTCTAAATCATGATAATGATTATAATAAGCTTTAGCTAAATTATAATTCACTTCCCATATATTTGGGTTTATTCTATCTCTTACATATCTTAATATCTCATATAAATCTTTATTTTCTGTTATAATATCAAAATTTAAGTTTTGTATTTTAATTTCTCTATGGTTAGATAGAGAATTATTTTCTCTAACCTCTCTTACTCTATCCTTTAGATTATTCTCTAATTCTTCAATAAATTCTATATTATTAGTTAAATCTATTATTACTGGAGACAATAGTTTTTCTATCACTTCTTCTTTAGTTATATCTTTATCTACCTTTAAACCTTTACTAAGAGCTATATTTAATAACTCTTCTCTATCCATACTAGAATATTTCTCTAGCATTTCAGTAGTATTTCCCTTTACTGATAAAGCCCTTCCTATTTGTTCAAAGTATACAATATCAGAACTAGTCTTTCTACCTAGTATTACCCCATCAACATCTGGTGCATGAACTCCTTCATTATACTGGTTTATTGCAAACATTATTCTTAGTTTATTCTTTACATTATTTCCTTCTAGATCTTTATCTTGATAAAAAGCATAACGAGATGCCCTGCCACTATTCCTATCTTTACTAGTAGTTTTATAATATACTACATCATAATCTTTAAACCATTCTTTAGCTTCTTTCATAATAGCATCAATATCATTAGTATTATCATCAGATACCATAGGACAAAAGTATATATACTTACCATCTTTTTTAATATTACCTCTAACTAACTCTGGTATAGCTGGAGCCTTATGAATAGTTCTTTTAACATCAAGTAATAACTTCTTACACTCACTATATTCTTCTTTACTTATTTTATTTTGTGATAACTTCTCTTCTAGAGAATATGAAGTGTTACTTTCAAAATCTTCCAAGTTTATATAAGCACTTCTATAAATTGGTTTAGGTAGTACCCCATCTATCATAGCGTCACATAAATCATAAGTACTTACTACCTTACCAGAGAACACTTCTTCCCTATCCGGATTTGTCATATCTCTTTCATATGCTGTACCTCTATCTCTTACTGTATAAGCCGTCATACCAAATACCTTCATATCAGGATGAGTATCTATAATAGTATTTATTCTACTTCCCCATACAGGAGCCCCAAGATGATGAAGTTCATCAGTTATCAAAAGATCTATACCTAAACTAGCTAATTCTTCTCTTGATAAATTTATTAAACTTTGATATGTTCTAAATTCCAAGTTAGGAAAATCTCTATTTATATCTAAATATGGATTATCTTTAATAATACTTTGTACATGTTCAATTATAGCTCCAGATGGAGATATATATAATACTTTTTTATCCTTATATTCATAAGCTAGCCTTAACGCTATATAACTTTTACCTGTTCCTGTAGCTTTAACAATAGCTACTTTATCTTCACCATTATTATAAGCCTCAAGTACTCTATTAAAAGCTATTATATTATGATTATATAGATTTAATATATTATTCATATTTATCACCCCTACTATATATAAATCATTATATCATATTTTTTATGTTATTACGTAAAATAACCCCTTTAAAATTACAAAATAATATAACACAAATAACCCATAAAGTCAATTATGTAAGAGAGATTTATATCTCTCTTACACCTCTTAAGACCTAAGACTTAAGAGGATAAAAAAAACAACTAGTTAATACTAATTATTTTTCTTTATATCTTCTAATTTAACTGATACTATTTTACTTACTCCAGATTCTTGCATCGTTATACCATATAAAACATCAGCATATTCCATCGTTTTCTTCTTATGAGTTATTATAATAAACTGAGTATTATTTCTATATTTATCTAAATATTTACCAAATGCTTCAACATTAGCATCATCAAGAGCAGCTTCCACTTCATCAAATAAACAAAAAGGTACTCCTCTTACATTTAATATTGCAAACAAAAGTGATATAGCTGTAAAAGTCTTCTCTCCACCAGATAATAAACTAAGACTTTGTAGTTTTTTACCAGGAGGCTCTGCCTTTATTTCAATACCTGTCTCTAATATATTATCTTTATCAGTTAGATATATCTCAGCATTACCTCCCTTAAATAACTCTTTATATACTATCTTAAACTCACGTCTTACCTCTTCAAAAGTAGTACTAAGTTTATTCTTCATAATACTATCCATCTCTTTAATAATATCATATAATGTATTTTCCGCAGTAATTAAATCATCTTTTTGACCTTTCAAAAAGTCATATCTCTCCCGAATTCTCTCATATTCACTAGGAGCACTCAAATTAACTTCTCCAATAGATAATAATTCATTCTTAAGACGCATTATCTCCTTATCAGCACTATCCATATCTATATCTAATCTATAGTTACTTATAGCAAATTCATATGTCATATTATAATCCTTATTTAAATCATTAAGTAAATTATCTAACTTAACATCCATTCTATTTACCATAATATTTAAACTATTTAATTCTTTTTCTTTTTTATTTATATAACTATTATTAGATTTAGAAGTCTCTTCAAGTTCATTAATATCATTATTTAGTTTATCTTCTTCCACTTTAAGAATAGATACATCTTTATTAATATCATTAATTCTATCTCGCACATCTCCAAGGGAATTTATCAATCTATCTTCTTCACTATTATTATTTGTTATATTAGTTAAATCCCTTAATTCACTCTCTTTATCTTCTTTAGATAACTTCTCTTTATTTATCATCATATAAATATTTTCTTTTTTAGCTTCATAACTCACTTTATCATTATGAAGTCTATATATCTCACTAGTAAGATTAGTTATTTCTTTATCTATAGTAGTTATTTCATTTATAAATCTTACATTATCTTCTTCTAAACGCCTATAATCCCTATTAGCTAAACCCAAATCATACTTAATACTTAAAGGACTTATATAT
>CAVCHK010000056.1:0-4333 GCA_963601985.1 Paludibacteraceae bacterium | reverse complement strand
AGAATTTAGATAAAGTACAAACAGATACTGGAGAGTTTAATGGTACAGTATTCTTTAGTGCTGGCAGTGGTAATAAGATAAATGCTGATTTTAGTGATAAGAATATTATTGATGAGAATGCTGCTACATATATAAGTAGTTTATATACTAATGCTAGTAAGAGTACAGTAACTAATAATAGTATTACATATAATTATGCAACTTCAGTAAATCTTATGAATGATAGATTAGGTGGAACAACAACAGACTTAGATGGAGGTAATATAAGATATTATGGAGCAAGTCCTAATAATTATATATATTTTAATTGCTCTGATTATTCTAATCAAACTTCTGATACTTGTGAACTATGGAGAATAATAGGGGTATTTGATGGTAAAGTAAAAATAATGAGAAATAGTAAAATAGGAGCATATTCTTGGGATACATCAGCATCAGGGGTAAACTCAGGATGGGGAGTAAATGAATGGAGTCAAGCAGACCTTATGAAACTACTTAATCCAGGCTATGAATCTGAATCAGTAGGTGGAAGTCTATATTATAACAGTGGTTCTGGTACCTGTTATAGTGGGCAATCTAATGAAACGAAATCCTGCGACTTTTCAAGCACAGGTATCAAGAATGATACCACAAGGAATATGATAGCTAAAGGAGTAACTTGGAATACAGGGGGATGGAACACATCAGAAATATATTCAAATGCTATGTATGGATATGAGAGAGGAAGTGCAGTAGGCTCAAGTACAAATGATGGAATAACAAGAAATCCAACTTGGACAAGTACAAATCAAACAATAGCACTTCCGTATCCTTCTGATTACGGATATGCAGCAGATTTTAACTCTTGTAGTACGACATTATATAATTATAATGATAGTACATGTACAAGTAATAACTGGATGAGGTCTATATTAGGTACAGGTGGTTTGGGATGGTTATTAACGCCGTATTCTGGGGTTGAGTGTAATGTGTGGTATGTGAACTGGACGGGCAACGTCTACTTCTTCATCATCTCCAGTGCGTATGGGGTCGCCCCAACTTTATTCTTAACTACTTCAGCTATTATAGAATCTGGAGATGGTAGTAGTACTCTTCCATATACATTATCAGTTAATTAAAGATAATATTTTAGTTTAGAGACTTTGGCTCTAAACTTTTTCTAATGACCTTAGGCATTAGAAATAGGCGAGTAACAGAGTGCGAGACTAACCCTTAGAAAAAAATGTCGAAATATGCTTGCAAATGGATTTTTTTTGTGTTATACTGAAATAGAATTATAGGATAGGGAGGATACTCCTAGTCTTAATAAAAAGGAGTGTTGTTATGGAAGATAAAGTTCTTACTGATGCTGAGAGGAAACAAAGAAGAGAAGAAAGGAAAAGAAGAAGGAAATATAGGTTATTAATATTACTTTTATTATTACTTGGTACTGGTACTATGCTTGTTACTTCAACTTATGCATGGTTTACTTCTAATAAGAATGTATCTGTAAGTTCTATTAAAGTTAATATTGAGGCTAAAGGTGGTATTCAGATATCTGCTGATGGTACTAATTGGAAATCTATAGTTAAGGCTAGTGATTTACTTGCTGTAAAGAATAGTACTTATGCTAGTAGTACTAATCAAATACCTGGTACTTTGGAACCTGTATCTACTGCTGGAGTAGTTGGAGAAGATGGCAAATTCTCTATGTATTATGGTTCTGTTGTTGTATCTGATAGTGCTGCTAATAATGGTGAATATATTTTAACTGCTACTAAAGAAACTGAGGTTGCTGGTACTGATGGTAAATTTATTGCTTTTGATTTATTCTTTAAAGTAGAGAAAGATACACCTATATTCTTAGTTAGTGGTTCTGGTGCTACTACGGATGATGTTACTGATACTGGTATTAAGAATGCTTCAAGGATTGGATTTATATATTTAGGTACTGCTGCTAGTGATGCTACTGTAGATACTATTCAAGCACTTAATAATAAAGCTTCATCTTTGGCATATATTTGGGAACCAAACTATGATGTTCATACTGATGCTGGTGTTGCTAATGCTAGAGACGTGTATGGTATAACTGTTGGCAAAACTGGTGGTTCTGCTTTGGGTTATTCTGGTATTAAGGCTGATATTACTGCTGATAAAGATATATTACTTGGTAAAGCTACTGCCACTCTTAATGCTGATTATTTTGCTAGTGTAACTCCTAATTATACTACTGTACAAGACTTTACTAATTATGTATCTATATTCCCGCTTACTAAAGGTGTTTCTAAAGTTAGGGTTTATATGTGGGTTGAAGGACAGGATGTAGATTGTGAGAATAGTGCATCTGGTGGAAGTATTACTTTTGATTTAAAGATTAGTACTGAAGATCCTAATGCTACGCAGGCTGGTGATTAATATGTAAAGGAATGATGTAAAAAATCATTCTTTTTTTTTACTTTTTTGTTTTTATATTATATAATGTTATTGGAGGAGTTATTATGAAACTTAGTGAAATTTTAAATGATATTGATTATGAGATTATTAGGGGTAGTTTGGATATATCTATTGGTGATATTTGTTATGATTCTAGGATGGTTAAAAAGAATGATTTATTTGTTTGTTTAGTTGGTAGTAGTAGTGATGGTCATAATTATATTGATAGTGCTGTTAATAATGGTGCTAGTTGTATTGTAGTAGAGAGGGATATTGATATTGATGGTGATATATCTGTTATTAAGGTTAAGGATACTAGAAGGTGTTTATCTAGGTTATCTATTAATTATTTTTCTAATCCTAGTAGTGAGATGACTACTATTGGTATTACTGGTACTAAGGGTAAGACTACTACTTCTTGGATGATTAGGAGTATATTAGAAGAAGATAAAAAAAGTGTTGGGGTTATTGGTACTATGGGTATCTTTTATGGGGATAAGTATTATGAGACTATTAATACTACTCCTGAGAGTTATGAGGTACAAAAGTATATGAGGGAAATGGTAGATAATGGGGTTAAGTATCTTGTTATGGAAGTTTCTTCACAAGCTTTAAAGGTTGGTAGATTAGATGGTATGATGTTTGATTTTGGGGTATTTACTAATCTTACTAAGGATCATATTGGTGAAGGGGAACATCCTGATATGGAGGATTATATTTATTCTAAGAGTTTGTTATTTAGAATGTGCAGGCATGGTGTATTTAATATTGATGATAAGTATTATAGTGATATGATTAGTAATACTAACTCTTCTATTAATACTTATGGTTATGATAAGAATAGTGATTTAGTTATTTGTGATAGTAAACTTGTTAGAAAGAATGGTTTTATAGGAGTTGATGCTTCTGTTAGTGGTATTATTAATGATAATATTCTTATTAATACTCCTGGGGTTTTTTCTGTATATAATGGTATATGTGCTACTTTAGTTACTATACTTCTTGGATGTAATATTAATAGTATTAAGATGGCTCTTAGTAAGACTTCGGTAAAGGGTAGAATGGAGATTGTGCCTTATTCTGATAAGTTTACTGTTATTATTGATTATGCTCATAATGGGGTATCTATGGAAAGTATTCTTAAGACTATTAGGGAATATAATCCTAAAAGGATAGTTAGTTTATTTGGATGTGGTGGTAATAGGAGTCGTGATAGAAGATTTGATATGGGAGAGATATCTGGTAAATATAGTGATTTTACTATTATTACTGAGGATAATTCTAGGTATGAGGATATTAATGATATTATGAGTGATATAGAAGTAGGTGTTAAGAGGTATAGTGATAAGTATATTAAGATTGCTGATAGGGAAGAGGCTATTAGATATGCTCTTAATAATGCTATGGATGGGGATGTTATTTTGCTTCTTGGTAAGGGGCATGAAACTTATAAAGAGGTTAATGGTAAGAGAGTTCATTTTGATGAGAGAGATGTTATTAGGGATATGAAAAAGTTGTAATTATTTAGTTTCTTCTTTTTTAAATTTTAATTATATGGTACAATGTATTTAAAGGAGGAGTGAATATGTCTAAAGACAAAAAGAAGAAGATAATTATTTTATCGGTAATTGGTGTTATAGTGATTGCAATTATTATTTTCTTAATATGGTTTTTTAATCGAAAGTTTGATGTTTCTTTTGATTATAATAATGGTACTAAAAATGAAATAGTACAAGTTAAGTATAATAAAACCATTAATGAAAAATACATCAAAGATAAAGATGATTTGGGAGAGTTATTTATTGACTGGTATGAAGTTATTGGTGTAAAAAATAATAAGGATGTTTTAGCTGAAAAGCCTTTTGATTTTAAAACTAAAATAACTAAAAAGACTAAATTAAAAGCTATATATTCAGCAGAG
>CAVCHK010000055.1:0-2987 GCA_963601985.1 Paludibacteraceae bacterium | reverse complement strand
ATGACTGATTATTTTAATTTAAACTTATGTGGACATATTCATAATAATGATATAAATATTAATAATGATAATAGTCTTATAGATTTAGTATCAGGAAATAAAAATGGATTAATAGCAAATGATAGTAGATATAATGTTTATGAATTAAAAGATAAAATGTTAGTAAAAAAATTGGTATATGATAAAAAATGGTTACAAAAAGAATTAGGAATAATTAGTAAAAATTAACAAAAAAATTATTATATAAAAAGAAAGGAATAATGAGTATGAAAAATATAATATTATTAAGTGGACCAGATAAAACAAAATATTTTAATGAGAGAGTTTCAACAATAATTAAAGAGAAGGTTAATAGTCCCGTCAATATGGTAGCTATAGCTTCAAGTCCAGACGATTATAACAAAAATGATAAATATTTTAATGGTAATGAAAGTGTAGTAGGAGTTTTTAAAACTTTTAAAAAAATTTTTCCGGATTTAAACATTTCATTATTGGATAATAGAGTTAGTTTAGAAGATGGAAAAAACAGTTTAAAAAATGCGGATATTGTATATCTTCTTGGAGGTAATCCTTTTATTCAATTAGAGTACTTGCAAAAAAATAAATTTGATGTTATAATACAAAACACTTCTGCATTAGTTATTGGTGTAAGTGCTGGTTCAATGAATTTAGCAACTAATTCATATTACTCTAAAGATGAGGATTATCCAGAAAGTGTAATTTATAAAGGATTAGGAATTACTGATATAACTATTGATCCACACTTTGATATAAATAATGAAGAACAAGTAAAAGAGATAAAAGCAAATTCAAAAAATATTAAGATAATTGGATTGCCAAATGATTCTGCAATAGTAATTTCAAATAATAATGTTAAATATATAGGAACTGTGTATATTTTTGAAAATGGAAGCTTGAATAATTAATAATATATTTGAATGGGGGAATGAAAAATGAATTGGGCTTTAGAAGAAGCAAAAAAATTAATAGAAAAGTATCCTGATAAGGAGGAATTTGTTATAGCATCTGGTGTTAGTCCATCTGGATTTATACATATAGGAAATTTTAGAGAAATTGTTACTACTTTCTTTGTTGGAAAAGAGTTGAAAAATTTAGGTAAAAAAGTAAGATTTATATTGTCATTTGATGATTTTGATAGATTTAGAAAAGTACCAAATGGTATGCCAAAAAGTTATAATCAATATATAGGAATGCCATATACTAGTATACCTAGTCCATTTAATAAAAATAAAACTTATGCACAAGAGATGGAAGAAAGATTTATGGAAGAATTAAGTAGATTAGATATATATCCAGAGACTATATCACAAACTGAACAATACAAAAGTGGAAGATATGATGAAAAAATCAAACTTGCTATGCAAAGAAGGGAAACTATTTTTGATATAATGTCTAAATACAAAACACAAGATTTTTCAGAAGATGATAGAAATAATTATTATCCAATAAGTTTATATTGTGAAGAATGTGGTAAAGATTCAACTACAATTTTAGGTTATAATGAAATAACTGGAGATTTAGAATATAAATGCTCATGTGGGCATCATCATATTCAAAACATAAATAATTGTGGAAACATAAAATTACAATGGAAAGTAGATTGGCCAATGAGATGGCAACAAGAAGGTGTAATATTTGAACCAGGTGGTAGAGATCATTCGGCTGAAAATGGAAGTTTTGCTGTATCAAAAGAAATTGCAAACCAAATTTTTAATTATAATGCACCATCTTATGTAGCATACGATTTTATTGGAATAAAAGGTGGAAATGGAAAAATGTCATCTTCGACAGGTAACGTACTAACATTGACTGATTTATTAGCAGTATATGACAAAAACATAATTTTGTGGTTTTATGCAAAAAACAAACCTAATCATCAGTTTAATATAGCACTTGATGATGATGTATTACGTTCATATACTGAATATGATAGAATGGTAAAAGCATATTTTGAAGGAAAATTAGATGATAGAAATGCAAGTATTTTATCATTAACAGGTGTAAATGCAAATTATTTAAATAATCCTAATTTTGGGTATATTGCAAATTTTCTTCCTATGGTAAGTTATAATGAAGATGCACTTGCCAAATTATTGAGTAAGGAAAACATAGACTGTAGCACAATATATTTTAAAAATAGATTATTAAGGGCAAGATGTTGGTTAGAAAAATATAATAACAGCAAAATTAATGTATTAGACGAGTTTAACAAAGAATTTTATGATACTTTAACTTGTGAAGAAAAAGAATGGCTAAAAATGACAGTGTTTATTCTAAAAAACGAATATGATTCTACACAAGAATTGCAAACTGATTTGTATGCTATTGTAAAAACAGGCAATGATAATCCAAAAGAATTAAAGGCTAGACAAAAAAGATATTTTCAAATAATTTATAATTTAATTTTAGGTCAAAATAGCGGCCCTAAAATGGGATTGTTATTATCAGCTATGGATTATGAATTAATAGTATCTAAATTGCAAAATGAAAAAGTAAAAAAATTAGCAAAAAACTATTAATATTAAATCAATCTATTAGGTAATGGAATAGAACATAAATATTTTAGAGATTCTCTAGGAGATTACTTTGCCCTAGCTTATAGTAACAAATATTTCAAATATCAAAATGTTTATGCTTTATGGGAGACTTCCATCCTTCTTTTTTATATAATTGTTGAAAGAAAGTTTTACTTCTAACTCTCAGATTATATTTTCTTACATCATCTTGCATATCATTATTCCAAATAACATCTTCATGATAAATATCCATAAATTGTGATATACTAATAACTGGATATTGATTCTTAAAGTTCTTAATAAATTAAATTTCTTTGGAAGATGGTGAATTATTAGAAGGTTTATTAGTTAAGCCGTGAACTAACATAGAATCAATATCCTTTTTATTTAGTTCTTGTGATAATCTAATTAAATGTCTTTTAGTAAACCCAGTAAGAGAACTAATTTGAG